>DATGGC010000293.1:0-1708 GCA_035308745.1 Candidatus Limnocylindrales bacterium
TGGCCTCGGGGACCGCCAGGACATCGGCCGCTATGGGAACCTCGGCCGTCGGCGTGACGCCGGCCGCCGGCTGAGCATCGGCGACTCCGGCCTTCGCCTTGGGCGCCTTCCTGGCCGGAGCGTCGCCTCGCTGGGTCGCCGCCTCGAAGAGCAGGATCGAGCCGGCGACCGAGGCGTTGAGCGAGCCGATCGCACCGCGCATCGGGATCCGGACCATCAGGTCGCAACGCTTGCGCACGGCCGGTCCGAGGCCCTGGCCTTCACTGCCGACCACCAGGGCAATCGGCCCGCGCAGGTCGGCCTCGCGGATGGTGAGTGGCGCGTCGGCCTCGGCGCCGACGACGCGCAGGCCGGAGACGTGCAGGTCGGCCAGTGCCCCGGCGAGGTCGTCGACCGGGGCCAGGAGGAGATGCTCCACGGCGCCGGCGGAGGCCTTGACGGCGGCCGGGCTGAGCGGCGCCTGGCGGCGCGTCGGGAAGATCACCCCGTGCGCACCGGCAGCCTCCGCGCTGCGCAGCAGGGTGCCCACGTTCTGGGGATCTTCGAGCGAGTCGAGGATCAGGACGAAGGGCGGCTCGCCACGCTCGATCGCCCGGGCCAGGATGTCGGTCACGCTGGCATAGCGGCGGGGTGCCACAACCAGGGCGATCCCCTGGTGGCCGTCGAAGCCGGTCAGCGCGGTCATCGAGCCGCCTTCGACCTCGACGATCGGGATCCGCAGGCTGGTGGCATGCAGGACGAGCTTCTCGAGCGCCTCCCGGCGCTGGGGCACGACCAGCAGCCGGCGTGCCTCGCGCCGGGCGACGAAGGCCTCCTCCACGGGGCGGCGCCCGGCCACGATCTCGTCGCCGGCCTCGACCAGGCCCGCTTCCGCGGGCTCGAGGCCGGGGCGATTGAAGGAGGTCGGCCGGGCGAAGTCCGGGCGACCCCGGTCGAACGACGGCCGAGCCGGGCGATTCCCGAACGGTCGCGGAGCGAATGACGGGTCGCGATCGGGATCGCCCCGATCCGGCCGCTCGCGATCGGCGCCAAAGGGCCGCCCACCGGATGGTCGGAAGGTGCGCTGGAACGGTGGCCGATCAGGCCGGCCGCGATCAGCCGGCCGCTCGCCGGGCTCGAACCCGGGCCGGGCGGGGAAGCCGCCGGGCCGTTCGAACCGCGGGCGCTGGCCCTGGTCCCGGTCATCGGGTCGATCCTGGGCCTCGGGCCGGCCGCGGAACCCGAACCCGGGCCGCGCCGGGCGGGGACCGTCGAAGCGAGGCCGATCGAACGGTGGCTGATCGAAGCGTGGCGGATCGCCCTGGGGCCGGCCGGGCCACGGCCGCCCACCGGCGCGATCGTCGCGGGGCCGGTCGTCGCGGGGCCGGTCATCGCGGGGCCGGTCGTCGCGGGACCGGTTGAAGCCGGGACCATCATCACGCGGGCGCCCGCCCGGCCGATTGAAGCCAGGCCGGTTGAACGAGGGTCGCTCGAATGCCGGCCGGTCGAACGACGGCCGGTCCGAGGCGGGCCGGTCATCCGGGCCGCGCGGGATGCGCTGATCCGGCCGGAAGCCGGTCGGCCGCGGACCGTTGCCGCCGGGTCGCGACGCGCCGCCCGGCCGCGATCCGCCCGGCCGGGACCCACCCGACGGCGGACCCGAGCGTGGCGATCCGCCACCCGTCGGCCGGAACGAGCTCGTCGTCGGCCGCGGCCGGTCGGGTTTGAC
>DATGGC010000294.1:0-2865 GCA_035308745.1 Candidatus Limnocylindrales bacterium
ACAACACCTTCGAGCAGCTCTCGCGGCGCCGTCACGTCCGGCGGGAAGAAGCGGCCTGGCAGGCCGAGGCGATGAGCATCCTCCAGTTGTGCGGGCTGGAGCGCGAGGCGCAGAAGAAGGCCGGCTCCCTGCCCTACGGCAGCCGCAAGCTCGTTGACATCGCCCGGGCCTTCGTCTCCCGGCCGGGCCTGGTCCTGCTGGACGAGCCCACGTCCGGGCTCGACACCGCGGGCCAGCAGCGCGTGGTCTCGCTGCTCACGGCGATCCGTGAGCGCCAGAACCCGGCCATGCTCGTCGTCGAGCACCACATGCACCTGGTCCGGGCCATCGCCGACCGCGTTATCGGATTGCAGGCCGGCTCGGTCATCGCCCTCGGCACCCCCGCCGAGGTGCTCGACTCGGCCGAGTTCCGCGCGGCCGTCGTGGGCGGCTCGCACTCCGTGCCCAGACCGAGTGAGGGCGACTAGATGCAACAGGTGACTCTCTCGCTCGTCTCGGGGCTCGGGCTCGGCGGGACCTACGCGCTCATCTCGCTCGGCCTCGTCCTGGCCTTCCGGGCGACCGCCACCCTCAACTTCGCCCACGGCGAGCTCATGGTCTTCCCCGCCTTCATCGTCGGCAAGTGGGAGCTGAGCCACCCGGGCCAGTTCTGGATTCCGGCGGTGGTCGGCCTGGCCGTGTCGGCCGCGATCTGCGTCGTCTTCTACATCGTCGTCCTGCAACGCCTCACCGGTAAGCCGCCGTTCCTGGCGCTGATCGCCACCTTCGGGCTGGCGGGCATGCTGGACGGGATCCTGACGCTCCTGTACGGCGAGAACCAGTACTCGATCGCGATGTCGTTCCTCCCCACGGGCTTCGTCTCGGTCGGCGGGGCCAAGGTGACCTCGGCCTCCCTCATCCTGACCGGGTTCGCCATCGTGCTGGCCCTGGCCATCATCGTCGTCATCCGCTTCACGCGGCTCGGGCTGCGGGTTCGCGCCGCAGGCCAGGATGCCGTCCTCGCCAGCCAGGGCGGTATCGCCATCCGCCGGATCTACATCGGGTCGTGGGCCGTGGCCGGCGTCCTGGCCGGGGTCGCGGGGATCATCTACGGCGCGACGAACAACGTCGGCACCTCCATCACCACGGTGGCGCTCTCCGCGTTCCCGGCCATCCTGCTCGGCGGCCTGGACAGTATCGAGGGCGCCCTGGTGGGCAGCATGATCGTCGGTCTCGGCCAGGGCTTCGTCACGACCTACCTGGGCGGCCAGTACCTGACCGTCATCACGTACGTGTTCCTGCTGGTCATCCTCCTCCTCCGCCCGCAAGGGCTGTTCGGCACCCGTTCGGTGGTCCGTGCATGATGGCCGTCTGGAACCGCAGGCTGCGCTTCGGCGGCGGCGGGCCGCCGCTGCGCCGGGGCATGCTGACCGCGGGCGTCGTTCTGCTCGCGATCGTCACCCTCATCGCCACGCTGGCCTTCTCGGTCGCCAACCTGTTCGTATACGACAGCGTCCTGCTGGCCAGCCTGGGCGCGATCGCGCTCACGGTGCTCACCGGAACCGCCGGCCAGGTCTCGATCGGGAACTCGGCCTTCCTCGCCGTCGGCGGCTTCGGAACGGTCTGGGCCATTCGCGCGGGCGTTCCGTTCCCGCTCGATATCGTCATCGCCACGCTGCTGGCCGCGCTCGTCGGCCTCGTCGTCGGGCTCCCCGGCGTGCGCCTGCGCGGCCTGGAACTGGCGCTGGCCACCCTGGCGGCGTTCTTCATCGTCCAGTACGCGACCAACCAGTACGAGATCGACACTCCTGGCGGTAGCGCCGGATTCACGATCCCGACGCTGTTCGGGTCCAAGGGGCTAGTCGACGGACAAAAGTACTGGGCCTGGCTGCTTTTCGCCGTTCTCGCCCTCGTCATCGTCGGCGCGCACCTGCTCAGCCGTGGCCGCATGGGCCGGGCCCTGCGGATCATCCGCGACCACGAGCTCATCGCCCCCTCCCTCGGCGTGCCGGTGACCAGGTACAAGCTCCTGATTTTCACGCTGTCGTCGGCCGTGATCGGGCTCCAAGGCTCGCTCTTCGCCTATTTCCTCGGCAGCGTCACGAGCGGGACCTACACCCTGACGCTCGCGATCCAGTACCTGGCCATGGTGATCATCGGCGGCCTCGATTCCATCGTCGGGGCCATCGTGGGCGCGGCGATCGTCACGGCCCTGCCCACCCTGATGACCAATGTGCTCACGCCCCTCATGGGCCTGCAGGCCGGCATCGACGCTCCGCAGATCGCGAGCATCACGTACTTCGCGCTTCTCATTGTGATGCTCACCATGGCGCCGGAAGGGATCGCGCCATGGTTCGGCCGCATGTTCTGGGCGGTCTGGGCCCGTCGGCCCGAGCGCACTCCAGAAGGCCAATCCGGACCCAGCCCGGGCTCCGAGCGGGGGCCCCATGCCCCCGGGTCCGCCCAGCAAGCGGGAGCGGCAGAGCTCCCAAAAGACACACGCGTCTTAGTCAGGAGGTAGCTGTGGTTACTAGTCCATCATCGAGATCACGCTCAGGACCGGCCGCCCGGGTTCGGCTCGTCCAGCGACTGGCGGTCCTCAGCACGGCCGCCCTGGCCCTGGCCGCGTGCTCGTCCTCGTCCTCTTCCTCCACCAGTTCCGGGACCAGCGCCGCCGGATCCTCGGCTTTCTCAAAGGCCCCCTACCACGTCGCGATCGTCGCCGACCTCACCGGTCCCTCGAGTCCGATCGTCATCCCGTTCGCCCAAGGGGCCGAGGCGTACTTCCACATGATCAATGCGCACGGCGGCATCAACGGGCACCAGATCGACTACGGGACGCCCATCGACGGACAGAGCACGACCACCGGCGCGGTGTCCGCGATC
>DATGGC010000295.1:0-19728 GCA_035308745.1 Candidatus Limnocylindrales bacterium
AGCGCGGTGAGGTTCGCCTGCGATTGCTGGAGGCGCAGCCGGAATTCGCGGACCGCGATGCCCAGCGCGACGCAGACCAGGATCCGGTTGAGCGAGCTGTGGGCAACCGCGAGCACCGGCCGCTCCGTCGCCGGGTCGGCGGCGGGCGTCGCGTCATGGGCGGCCAGCAGGTCCATCAGGAACGAGTTGACCCGGGCCGCGACATCGTCGCCGGACTCGCCACCGGGGCACGGGATCCGGGCCGGATCGGCCTCCCAGGCCTGCCGCTCGGCGAGGTCCCGGGCCTCGATCTGGGCGTAGGTCAGCCCTTCCCAGTGGCCGTAGTCCATCTCCCGCAGGCGTGGATCGGCCTCGATCGCGGGCGTGCCCGGCGAGCGCTGGGCGATGATCGAGGCGGTTTCGCGGGCCCGGACCAGGGGGCTGGTATAGATCCGCTCGAAGCGGACGTGGTCCAGTCGGACGGCAAGGGCGACGGCCTGGGCCTGGCCCGCCGGCGACAGCTCGATGTCGATCTTCTGGCCGAGGTGCTGCTCCGGGTCGGACCGGGGCGTCAGGCCGTGGCGGGTGAGGACCAGGGTGAGCACGGCTTCAGTGTAGGGATGCGAGAATTCGCCTGGAGGTACCGCGACCAAGATGACCGACCAGCACGCCGCCCACGACCCGGCCCAGCCGGACCCCGATCACGGCCACGATGACCACGACGCCGGTGGCCACGCGGGCGGTCACGGCGGCGACGCGCACGGTCACGGCGGCGAGGCACTCGGCCCGATCGACGTCACGATGTGGGGCGTGGGGATCGTGGGTGTCGCCCTGGGCCTGCTCGTCGCCCTGTGCATCGCCTTCGCGACGGGGGTCTTCTAGGCCCTAGAACAGGCCGACGATGTTGCCCTCGGCATCGATGTCGATCTTCTCGCCACCGGGGATCGAGGGCAGGCCCGGCATCGTCCGCATCTCGCCGATCAGGGGGGTGATGAAGCCCGCCCCGGCCGACAGCCGGACGTCACGGATCGGCAGGGTGAAGCCCGTCGGCCGGTTCTTGAGCGCCGCGTCGTGGCTGAGCGAGTACTGGGTCTTGGCCATGCACACCGGCAGGTGGCCGTAGCCAAGCTCCTCGTACAGCTTGAGCGCCTTGGACGCCGCCGGCGCGTACTCGACGCCCGCCGCGCCGTAGATCTGGGTCGCGATCGTCTCGATCTTCTCGCGCAGCGAGGCCTCGTTGGGATACAGGAAGTGGAAGTCGGGCGCGCCGACCTCGGCGGCCTCCCAGACGGCCTGGGCGAGGGCCGCGGCGCCGGCCCCGCCGTCGGTGAAGTTGGTGGTCAGGACCGCCGCCCGCGCGCCGGCCCCCAGGGCGACCTCCTGGATCGCCGCGACCTCGGCCGGCGTGTCCGTGGGGAAGGCATTGATGGCAACCACGACCGGTACGCCGTAGCGGCGGACGATCCCGATATGAGCCGCCAGGTTCTGGGCGCCCGACCGGACGGCGTCGACGTTCTCGGCCAGGAGGGCCGGATCGAGCGGCTTGCCGGCCACGATCTTGCCCACCCCGCCGTGCATCTTGAGGGCCCGAACCGTGGCCACGATGACCGCGGCGTCGGGCTTCAGGCCCGAGGCCCGGCACTTGATGTCGAAGAACTTCTCGGCGCCCATGTCGGCCCCGAAGCCGGCCTCGGTGCACACGATCTCGTTGGTTGCCAGCGCCAGCCGGTCGGCTAGGACCGAGTTGTTGCCATGGGCAATATTGGCGAACGGGCCGCAATGGACGAAGGCCGGCCCACCCTCGAGCGTCTGGAGCAGGTTGGGCTTGATCGCATCGACGAGCAGGACGGTCATCGACCCGGCGACCTTGAGGTCCTCCAGGGTGACTGGCTTGCCGTCGGTGTTCGAGGCCACCACGACCCGGCCGAGCCGGGCGCGGAGGTCCTCGAGGTCCGAGGCCAGGGCCAGGATTGCCATGACCTCCGAGGCGACCGTGATCATCGTCTCCGACTCGCGCGGGGAGCCGTTCTCGCGGCCACCGAGGCCGATGATCGTCCGGCGCACGGCCCGGTCGCTGATGTCCACGACCCGCGGCCAGCTGATCGAGAGCGGGTCGATGGCCAGCTTGTTGCGGTGGTAGATCGAGTTGTCGAGGAAGGCCGCGGCGAGGTTGTGGGCGGCCCCGATCGCATGCACGTCGCCGGTCAGGTGGAGGTTGAAGTCCTCCATCGGGATCACCTGGCTGTAGCCTCCGCCGGCCGCGCCGCCCTTGATCCCGAAGACCGGGCCGAGGGATGGCTGGCGGATGGCGACCGCGGCGCGATGGCCGATCTTGTTGAGGCCCTGGGCCAGCCCGACCGTGGTCGTCGACTTGCCCTCGCCGAGCGGCGTGGGCGTGATCCCCGTCACGACGACGTACTTGCCCCGGGGATTCGCGGCCTCCAGCCGCTCGATCGCCGCCAGCGGGACCTTGGCCTTGCGCGGGCCGTATTGCTCGATCTCATCGTCGCGGAGGCCCAGGTCGTGGGCGATCTCGACGATCGGGCGCGGGGTGACGGAGCGGGCGATCTCGAGGTCCGAGGGGAAGCTCATGACGGGACGACTCCAGCTGGGATGTGCGACGTGGGACGAGCGGAGGCGACCTGCGCCCCGGCCGCCTGCAGGACATGGGTCATCAGCAGCGCATTGGTGACCGGCCCGACGCCACCGGGCACCGGGGTCACGGCGCCGGCGACGAGCTTGACCGACTCGAAGTCCACGTCACCGACCAGCCGCTCCTCGGGCGTGCCGGCGTGGACGACGTTGATCCCGACATCGACGACGGTGGCACCGGGCTTGAGCATCGCACCGGTGATCAGGCCCGGTCGGCCGGCCGCCACGACCACCACGTCGGCCCGGGCGAGATGGCCGGCGAGGTCCCTCGTCCGTGAGTGGCACAGGGTGACCGTCGCGTCCTCGCGGGCCAGGAGAACGGCGGCCGGCTTGCCGACGACGTTGGAGCGGCCGACCACCACGACGTCCCGGCCGTTGAGCTCGATCCCGGACCGCTTCAGCAGCTCGACCGCGGCCTGGGCGGTCGTGGGCACGAAGCCCGGGTGGCCCAGCAGGAGCCGGCCGGCATTGAGCGGATGGATCCCGTCGATGTCCTTGGCCGGGTCAATCGCGCCGGTCACCACCGACAGCGGGATGTCGGCCGGGAGCGGCATCTGGACGATGATCCCGCTGATCAACGGATCGTCGTTGAGCTCCAGGATCCGGCGGCGGAGCTGGGGACCCGATACCTCACCTGAGAGCTCCACCATCCGGCCCTCAATGCCTGCCGATCGGCAAGAGCGCAGGATCTGCTGGAGATAGACGGCCGATGGCGCGTCAGCTCCGACGATGACGACGGCCAGCCCGGGTGCATAGCCGTGGAGCGCCTGGAAGGCTTCGACGTCGGCTTTGACGCCCGCGCGGATCTCGGCCGCGATCGGGGCACCGAGAAGCAAGCGCGCCTCGCCCGGTTGGGCCACTCGGTCAGGCGCCTCCAGCCACAGCCGGACGGAGCTCGCCGGTCGCCACGACCGCCTGGGTCGCCCGCGACAGGCCGTCGATCTCGTTGAGGAGCTGCTCGACCCGCGATTGCATCAAGCGTGCGAATGCGTCGTCGCCAACGGATGGCAGGTTGACCAGGACGTTGGCCGCGGCGCCCCGCGCGGCGGCGGACGCGAGCAGGCAGGCGACCGACAGGTCGCTCGAGGCGTTCAGGTTGCTCCGGCCGGCGAGCGACTCGGCAGCAGCGACGACGTCACGGCAGGCCTCGACGCAGGCCAGCGGCACGTCCGCGGCGGTCCGAGCGGCGGCGCGCAGCGCGTCCTTGCGGGCGGCCTGCTCGGCCTCCGTCTCCTTGGGTAGCTTGAGCGCGGCGGCGAAGACGGCATAGGCCGCCGAGTCCTCGTCGGCGAGAGTCAGCAGCCGGTCCGCCAATGCGTGCCCCCGTGCGCCGGCGGCCGCGTGCGTCGCAGCGTAGGCCGCGTACTTCGGACGGCCGATCGAGAGGGCGGCGACCATCGCCACCAACCCCGCCCCGAGCGAAGCGGCAACCGCCGATGCACTGCCGCCCCCCGGCACTGGCTCGGCCGAGGCGAGCTCGTCGACGAACCCGGCGAGGGTCAGGTCGCGAAACCGAACGGCTGCGCTGGGCATGCGCGGATTGTAGGGCGGTCGGGGGATCGCTCGGACTGGCCCGGACCGGCGAGCGAGACGCGCTCGCAGGGCAAGCGCGGTACCGGCGCGCCCGCCCTGCGAGAGGAGCCGCCCGTCAACGACCGAAGGAGGGTTCGGCCGACGGGCTGATGTGGTTAGGCGGCTCGGAGGGACTCCGCGAGCCCGCGCGCTTCGACCTGGTCCGCGGCTTCCACGACCCAGCGTCCGAGGCGGTGCTGGTACGTCAGCTGGAAGCGGGCGCGTGGTGTCTGGATTTCGAAGAACGAGCGCGGGCCGGTCTCGACCGGATAGGCCGAAGTCTCCTCGCGAACGAGGCTGTGTGACGTGATCGGCAGGCGCTCGTCGGCCCAGGTGATTTCGCGTGGTCGGCCGTCAAACCAATCGGTCTTGACGTGGACGGGCGTTGGTTCGAGTCGAAGCATTGCCACTGGTCCACTCCTTTCCCGGGCCCTCGGGCGGGCCCAACCTGCTGTATGTCTGCCAGAACGGGTGTTCGGTATGGCCCGAGACTAAGTCGAACAAGTGTTCGATGTCAAGAGGCTTGTGCGAAGGATTGCCCGAGCCTGCGACACCTTGTCTGTCACGCCCGATCGCAGCTGCGGCTCAGCGATCCTCGGTCGGGTCGGGCATCCCGGTTCGGCGCTCGAGCGGCTTCATCGGGTCTCGTTCGAACGGCGCCGGCAGGCCCGAGCCCAGGAGCCGCGCCCGGGTGACCGCCCGATCGCCGAACCGGCGCCGGACCGCATCGGCCGCCTCGGTTGCCCGACGCCGGCGGCCGTCCTCGCCGGCGGCCTCCTCTTCGAACAGGGTGAGCTGTTCGCGCTCGGCGAATCCGGACGTCCCGACGCCCAGCAGGCGGACGTGGATCCCGCGCACCTCCGGGCGGGCGAGCTCGAGGGCCGTCCGCCAGATCGGCTCGGCCAGGTCGGTCGGCTCGGCCAGCGTTCGCTGGCGGGTCACGGTCCGGAAGGCTGAGTCACGCACCTTGACGTGGACCGTCGCGGCCCTCAAGCCCGCCGATCGCAGCCGGCCGGCCACTCCGTCGGCCATCGCCAGGAGCGTCTTGTCGATCAGGACCGGATCGTTGGTATCGACATCGAAGGTGTGCTCGTGGGAGATCGACTTGACGGCCTGGCCGTCACCGACCGGGTCGTCATCGATGCCCTGGGCGCGCTGGGCCAGCGTTGCACCGTGCTTGCCGAAGCGGCGGATCAGCAGATCGCTGGGCAGCTTGGCCAGGTCGCCCATCGTGGCCACGCCCAGCTCGGCCAGGCCGGCCGCGGTTCGCTCGCCCACGCCCCACAGGCGCTGGATCGGCAGGGGGGCCAGGAAGGCCGCCTCGGTCCCGGGCTCGACGATCACCAGGGCGTCCGGCTTGCGCAGGTCGGAGGCGATCTTGGCCACCGGCTTCGTGCTGGCGACGCCGACCGAGGCCGTCAGCTGGACCTCGTCCTTGATCGCCGCCCGGATCGCCTGGCCGATCGCCGGCCCGTCGCCGAACAGGGCCCGCGAGGCCGTGACGTCGAGGAACGCCTCGTCGATGGAGATCGGTTCGACGAGCGGCGTATAGCGCCGGAGGATGGTCATGACCTCGCGGCTGACCGCCTGGTACTTGCGTCCGTCGACCGGCAGGAAGACCGCGTCGGGGCATAGGGCGCCGGCGGTGCGCAGAGGCATGGCCGAGTGGATCCCGAAGCGCCGGGCCTCGTAGCTGGCCGCCGAGACGACGCCCCGCTGGTCGGGCGTGCCGCCGCCCACGACGACCGGCCGGCCGCGGAGCTCGGGCCGGTCGCGCTGCTCGACGGCAGCAAAGAGCGCGTCGAGATCGACGTGCAGGATCGTCCGCTGGGTCACCGGGCGATGATGCGCCACCCGGCCAATGGCCCCACCCGGGGCCCGAAGGTCAGCCCTTGGGCTCGACCACCACGGTCACTTCAGGGGTCATCCCGGCCAGGACCCGGATCGCGACCTTATAGGTACCCAGCGACTTGAGCGGCTCGTCGAGGTCGATCTTGTGGCGATCGACGGTGATCCCGCGCCGGGCGAGGGCGTCGGCGATGTCCTTGGCTGTGATCGAGCCGTACAGCTTGCCGCCGTCGCCGACCTTGACGCCCATCGTCAGGGTGGTCCCGCCGATCCGATTGGCGCTGATCTCGGCTTCCTCACGCTCGCGCTTGCGCTTGTCCTCGCGGCTGGCGATGTCGTGCTGCCAGGCGCGATAGGCGCCACCGGCGGCCGGCACGGCAAGCTTCCGGGGGATCAGGAAATTGAGCGCATAGCCGTCGGCCACCGCCTTCATCTCGCCGCTCTTGCCGAGCGCGGCGACGTCGGCCGTCAGGATGACCTTCACGCGAGCGAACCCTCCTTGGTGATCCAGGCCCGGACACGCGGTCCGATCCTGGTCGAACGCAGGGCCCCAGCGCCCAGGCCAATGGCCTGCGGGACCCGGCGAATGGCACGCCGGACGGGGGCCGGCATCAGTCGTCGGATTTGAGCGACGTCCCGGTCGAACGCGCTGCGCTCGATGCCCAGCTCGTCGAGCTTCTCAACCAGCACCTCGCTGGGCACGCCATCGAGGAACAGGTCAACGGCCAGGACCACCACGACCAGGTCGTCGAGGCCGCCGATCAGCGGGATCCGATCCGGGATCAGGTCGGCCGGCAGCACCAGGTAGCCCAGGGCGCCCCCGAGGAGCACCTTGCGCGACATTGGCGTCCGCTCATCGCGCAGGAGCGCCCAGATCAGCCGGGTGTAGATCGGGGCACGGCTGGCGACCGGCAGGAACGCGGTCATGCTCAGGACGCGGCTCAACGCTCGACCCGAGCCGCCACCTCGTCCTTTGCCCTGCTTGCGCGCCATGGGCCGCTCCTGCCTCCTGCCTCCCGCCTCGTTGATCCGGGACAGCGCAGTCTACCAGCGGCGTCCCACGAGGCAAACCGGGTCGCCACTGGCGTGTTGACAATCGAACGGACGTTCTGTACCGTGCTCGATGAACGGAGGTCGGATGACCAAGCACGACGCGGAACGCAAGCTCAAGATCATCGACTACATCGCCGCGACGCTGCGCGCTCGAGGCGTGCCGCCGTCGGTCCGTGAGATCGCGCTGGCCGTGAATCTGGCCTCCACGTCGGCGGTCCACCACCACCTCCAGATCCTCGAGCGCGAAGGCTACCTCGAGCGCGGGGCGGGCCAGGCACGGTCCATCCGCCTTACGCCCACGGCAGCCTTGCAGCTCGGCTTGTCGAGCGAGCTGACCCCGCAGAGCGCCGCGACCGAGTCCCACCTCCTGCCGATCATCGGCGAGATCGCCGCCGGCGGACCGATCGAGGCCTACCAGCGCGCGGACGAGACGATGGCCGTGCCGGAGATGCTCGCCCCCAGCGGCGACGCCTACGTCCTGCGCGTCCGCGGCGATTCGATGATCGACGCCCACATCGCCGATGGCGACTTCGTGGTGATCCGGCCGCAGTCCACGGCGCGCAACGGCGATATCGTCGTCGCCCAGGTCGAGGAGAACGCCGTCACGCTGAAGCGCTTCTTCAAGGAGTCGGGCCGGATTCGCCTCCAGCCGGCGAACCAGGAATACGCGCCGATGTTCTACGACAACGTCCTTATCCAGGGCAAGCTCATCGGAGTGATCCGCCGCCTCGACTGAGGCGCTCGTCCACAACTCCGTCCACAGCCTGTCAACCAGCGATCAGGATTCGTGGACGATCCGCGGCTCGGCCGCGCTTTTCGTGGACCGCGGGGAGCCCGTCCCGGACGACCATAGGGCCTTCCTCGCCGACCCCGTCGTGACACCCAAGTTGTCACGGCCGCCCCGCAGTCTGGACGTGCCTTGATCGACCGACTTCCACCCCAGAGCCTCGAAGCCGAGCAGTCCGTCCTCGGCTCGATCCTGATCGACCGTGACGCGATCGTCGAGATCGCCGAGTTCCTGCGGGCGGAGGACTTCTACCGCCAGGCGAACGGGCTCATCTACACGGCGATGCTCGACCTCTTCGAACGGCGTGAGCCGGTCGACATCGTCACCGTCGCCGAGTCCCTGGAACGCAAGGAGCAGCTCGACCCGATCGGCGGCCGCTCGTACCTCGCCAGCCTCTCGAACCAGACCCCAACGGCCGTGCACGCCGTCCAGTACGCCCGGATCGTCGAGCGCAAGGCCGTCCTGCGCAATCTGATCGCGGCCGCCGGCAAGATCGCCGGGATCGGCTACGAGGATCCAGCCGAGATCCAGGAGGCGATCGACCGGGCCGAGAGCGAGCTGTTCAGCGTCAGCCAGCGCCGGATCGAGACCGGGTTCAGCAAGCTCAACTCGCTCCTCCACGACGCGTATGACCGGCTCGACTACCTGCACGCCCACCGGGGCGAGATCAGCGGCGTCCGGACCGGCTTCGCGGACCTCGACGCACTGACGACCGGTCTCCAGAAGAGCGACCTGGTCGTGCTCGCCGCCCGGCCCAGCGTGGGCAAGACCAGCTTCGCCCTGAACATCGCCGAGCACGCCGCCGTCAAGGACGGACGGAGCGTGGGCGTCTTCAGCCTGGAGATGAGCAAGGAGCAGCTCGTCCTGCGCCTGCTGTCGAGCGTGGCCAACATCGACTCGCAGCGGCTTCGGAGCGGCTTCCTCGAGGAGATGGACTTCGCCCGGATCGCGCCCGCGATGAACTCCCTGTCGGCTGCCCCCATCTACATCGACGACACCCCGAACATCAGCGCGATGGAGCTGCGGACCAAGGCCCGCCGCCTGCAAGCCGAAGCTGGCCTCGACCTGATCGTCGTCGACTACCTCCAGCTGATGCAGGCCACCACGTCCAATCGCGACGCGAACCGGGTCCAGGAGGTCTCCGAGATCTCGCGCGGGCTGAAGGCCCTCGCCCGTGAGCTGTCGGTGCCGGTCATCGCCCTGTCCCAGCTCTCCCGCCAGCCGGAGATGCGCGAGTCACGTGAGCCACGCCTGTCCGACCTGCGCGAGTCGGGCGCCATCGAGCAGGACGCCGACCTCGTGATGTTCCTGTGGCGCGAGAAGGAACGGGCCGGAGAGGAGCAGGAATCGGACGGCGAGGTGATCAACCTCAAGCTGGCCAAGCACCGCAACGGCCCCACCGGCGAGATCAAGCTGTGGTTCAAGAAGACGCAAACGCGCTTCGTGAGCTACGCCGGGGAGCGCTACGCCGGGGTCGCCGACTAGGAATCGACGCCCGGAGCGGTGCGCGAAGGCACCAGTTTGCGTCCTGGCACCACCCTGGCGGCCGTCGGGGGCCGGGTGATTCGTGCACAAATCGACGCTCGGCCACGATTCTCGCGGGTGGCTCGATCTTGACGAGGCGCGTATTGTCCCGCTTCTAAAGAGTCCGACCCCCAGCGGCCGGTCGCGAACCGAGCGCGCGACAACGCCCGATCCGTCGTCCGTCCAACCCCCAGGACGGGCTCTGATTCATCCTCGCTGATGGCGCAGGAGGGCCAGATCAGGGTGCACGAGGACCGCACGCTTGTTTGCCGGGACTGCTCGGAGCAGTTCATCTTCTCCGCCGGCGAGCAGGCATTCTTCCTATCCAAGGGTCTGCAAAACGACCCCCAACGCTGCTTGTCGTGTCGAGCGGCTGCCAAGCGTGCTCGCGTGATCGGGGGGCCACGCGAGTTCCATGCAGCGATCTGCGGGACGTGCGGGGGCCAGGCGATTGTGCCGTTCGCCCCCCGCAACGACCGGCCGATCTACTGCAGCTCCTGCTACGACAAGGTGCAGGCAGCCCGCGAAGTGACCAGCGCCGCGCCGGCCTGACCCCAGACAGGTCCGCGCACCTTCCGAGAAGCCGGTCGTGGAGGCCGGCTTCTCGATTCCGGCGGCTAGACTTCGACCATTGGCATGACCGGAGGAGAAGCACCGATGGGCGTCATCATCATTCGAGAGATGGTCGGGACGAGCCCCCGATCGTGGAGCGACGCGGCCCGCCAGGCCGTCGCCACGGCATCGAAGACGGTCCGCAACATCCAGACCGTCGACGTCGTGAAGTCCACGGCGGTGGTCGAGAACGGCGAGATCGTCGAGTACCGCGTCGAAGTCAAGATCGGCTTCGAATACGAGGGCTGACCCTGCGCAGCTAATCGCCCGGTGAGGCTCGCCGGGCACCATGCCCGGCATGGCCCTTCCACGCGACGAGACCGAACCAAACCGACCACCGGGCAGCGGCTCGCAGCGGGCCGAGACCGGGCTGCCGTACGTTGACAGTCGAACATCGCCGAACCTATCGTTCGGCACTCACCGGGCAGCCCAGCCGCTCTTCGGCGGTCAAATCCCGGGTCCAGTCGGTCCGGGGCGGACAGCGCTGAATTCCCCGCCGGGTCGGACGGGGGAAGGTGTGTCGGAATTCCCGCTGCAGGCGGCGAAGGTCCAGCGTCCGGCGCTGCGCGCCGAAACCCTCCACCGTGACCGGCTGCTCGACTGGCTGACCGCCCAGGCCGATTCCAAGGTCATCCTGGTGACCGCCGAGGCCGGCTATGGCAAGACGACCTTGCTGGCCGACTTCTCGCGCCGGACGCGTCGCCGGGTGCTCTGGTACCGCATCGACGAGAACGATCGGAACTGGGTCAGCCTGGTTCGCTACCTCGTCGCGGCCGGGCAAGAGGTCGACTCGGCATTCGGAGCTGCGACCCGGGCAGCTCTCGATCAGTTGGGGACAGCCGACCCGTCGGGTCGGGTCGCACTGGTCGCGGCACTGGTCGCCGACTACGGCGCCTTTGCCTCGACCGGCGGCGCGATCCTCATCCTCGACGACTATCACCAGGTCGACGACGTCGCCGAGATCCGGGACGTTCTCAACGACTTCGTCAGTCACGCGCCCGACGGGCTCACCATCGTCTTTGCCGGTCGGCGGACGCCCAGCCTGGCATTCGCGAAGCTGCGGTCCACGGGCGCCGTCGCCGAGCTGCAGACCGCCGACCTGCGCTTTGACCTCGCTGAATCCGATCGGCTCTTCCGCGAGACGTATGGCCGCAATCTTGACCAGGACCTCCTCGCCGACGTCGCCCACCACACCGACGGCTGGGCGGCCTGCCTCCAGCTCGTGCAGTCGGCCCTTCGCAACCGATCCTCCGCCGAGACTCGCGAGTTCATCACTGGACTGAGCGGCGCCGCCGGCGATCTGCACGACTACCTGGCCGAGGAGGTCGTCGGCGACCTCGAACCAGCGGTCCAGCTCTTCCTCATGCGGACCTCACTGCTCCAGTCGGTCTACCCGAAGCTCGCCGCCGTGATCGGCGAGGTGGACGACCTTGATGCCGGGCGGCAGGTCGCGGAGACCGAGCGGATCGGATTGCTCAGCCGCCGGTCCGATGCCCACGGCGGCGGTCGGCGGTACCACCCACTCGTCCAGGAGTTTCTGGAGGCCCGGCTCCGCCGGGACTTCGGCGACGCCGAGATCGTCCGGCTCCATCGCTTGGTCGCGCACTTCGCCGAGGACACCGACTGGCGCCTGGCCGCCCATCACTTTGCCGCAGCGGGCGATATCGACGACCTGCATCGCCTGGTCGAGGCGTCGGTTCCCTCGATCATGGCCGGCGGCGACTTCGCCGTCGCGGAGTCCTTCATCGACCGCCTCCCCGACGGCCGATCGTGGCCGATTTTCGACATCGTCCTGTCGCGCATGGAACTGAGGCGGGATCGTCTGCCTGAGGCAGTTCGACTGGCAGAGGCCGCCGTCTCAGCGCAGAGGGGCTCAGGTCCGAGCGTGTTGCTGGATCAGGCGTTGGCGAATCTGGGGTCCGTATACCACCATGCCGGCCTTTTGGAGGAGGCAGTTGTTGTCTGCCGTGAGTTGGCCGAATTCGGACGCTCCGAGTACCTCGTCGCGATAGGACGCGCCATCGTCCAGATTACGGAGGCATCTGTCGATGGGTCCATCGACGATGCGCTCCAGCGCTTCAGTGAGATGGCGCAGACCCAATGGCAAGGCGGCGACCTCCACTATTTCGGCATTTCGCAACTGAATATCGGCGAGTTCGAACGGACGAACGGCAACGCCGAGGCTGCCCTCAACGCTGCGGATCAGGCGGTCGCGGCCCTGACTGCGAGCTCTGCGGGACACGAAATTCCGGCGGCCCGACTCATTCGGGCGTGGGCCAATGCACACCTTGGTCGACCGGCGGAAGCCTTGGCCGAATTGGATTCGGGAACGTCTGGTGCCTTCGCGATTGTCGGCGACGAGACCAGAGTCGAGGCTGCATCGATCCTGGCAACCTATTTCGACGCGCGAAGAGCGAGGGAAATTCTCGCTGGAGTCGGCCCAACAAGCGACATGCCGCGCGACCTATATGACCAGTATCTCGTTGCCCTAAGCGACATCGACATTTCCGACGGGCTCACCCGGCGAGCGATCGAGCGACTCACATCAATTGATGTTGACCGACCACATCGCGAATCAGGTTTCAAAGCTCATGTCCTCACGACCAGAGCATTCGCGGCCGTCCTATTGGCAGATCCCGTCGCGGAGGAAACAGTAATAGCGGCGATCGCACAGGCGTCAGAGCAGGGAGCCGGGCGATGGCTGGCCCAGGCGAAGCTACTGCTCGCGGCGCTGCGTGGCACGGCCGGTCTGGAGGCAATCCTCCAAGCAACTGGGCCGAGTTCAGGTCCGTGGATGAGCGTTCTGGCCGAGCTTTTCATGTGCGATCTCGTCAAGCAGAGCCCCCTTATCGACGCACTGATCGATCGTCAGGTGCGCGAGCGCCCTGGACGGTGGCTTATGGGACTTCGGCGCGCTCTAAGCTCGGGCAACCGAGATAGTCAGGAGCGCGCCGCGGCGCTTCTTGACACACACGGCGAACCCCCGGATGTCGTTGCCCTTCGAGCCTTCGCTCGAAAGGGCGGGAAACTCAAGGAAGTCAACGTGGCCGGTCGCGGCCTCGCACGGCGTGTTGCGGATCGAGTCTCGATCGAAGATCTCGGGCGCGTTCGCATATCGATCGGCCCGCGGGTCGTCGAAGGTGACGCTGTCCGAAGAAAGGTCTCGGCGCTCCTCTGCCTCCTCGTTACCCGACCGAACATGGCTGCGGCGCGAGATCAGGTTGTCGACGCCCTTTGGCCAGATCAAGATCCTGGCGCTGCTTCGAATTCGCTAAATCAGACCGTGTATTTCTTGCGAAGAGTCTTCGAACCGAGCTACGTCGAGGACACGTCTCCCGGGTACCTGCACCACGAATCCGATCTGATCTGGCTTGACTCCGAGCTCGTGACCGCCGAGTCCACCGCCTGCAAGCACGCCATTGAGGTCGCCCGACGGTCGTCGGCTTGGTCTGACATTGACCGTGTGAGTCGGACGTATCGCGGCCGGTTCGCTCTCGATTTTGAGTACGAGGACTGGTCAACGGACTACCGCGAGAACCTCCACTCATCGTATTTGGAGGTCGTCGAGCGCGCCATCGACGACGAAACGAACGCCGCTCGCTTTGATC
This sequence comes from Candidatus Limnocylindrales bacterium, assembly GCA_035308745.1. Lineage (GTDB taxonomy): Bacteria > Chloroflexota > Limnocylindria > Limnocylindrales > CSP1-4 > Palsa-1033. Next base: position 13,636 of record DATGGC010000295.1, read on the forward strand.
GCGCCATAGAGCTATCCCGGCGGGCACTTGATGTGGATCCCAGTTGCGAGCAGATCGAGCGTCGGCTTCTGCGCCTATATCGGATCACCGGGGCACATGCAGCTGCCGAGCAGCAATACCAGCACTACGCAATTCAACTCCGCGAAGATCTCGGAATCTCGGCCCCGCCGTTGAGCGAAATCTAGACACTTCGGGCTTTCACCGAATCGATGAGGAACCTTGGGGCGGATAGGTAACGTGCCGTATTGACCGGGTCAGAGCGGCCTCCCTATAGTCCGGGAACTTTCCAGTACTCACGTACTAGGAAGCGCAGTTAAGTTCGGAAGCGCTGAAGCCTCACCTGAAATGGGCACTTAGGGTGAGGCTGAGCGAGTGGTGCACCCGACCGACTCATCAGTTGGTCGGTTTCCGCGCGGAGCGTGGAGGCCGCAAGGAGGAATTCGATGAAGTCCGAATCCGTCATCAAGGGCTGGTAGGTCGCGCACCGAAATGGTAGCCCGACTTACGCGCGGAGCCCTTCTAGCCGCTTTCGTCATTGGGACGATGCTGGCTGGTGGGGCGTCGCTGAGGGTGTTTTAGGACGTTAGTCCTATTCCGGGGAGGACCCCGGGGGGTTAGAGTCTCCGTGCCAGCTGCATAAGCGGAACTGAGATGTCTAGATCCCTAGCCCTTTTCATCGCTGGGCTCGTAGCAGCAAGCGCGATCGCGCTCGCTGCTGCGAGCTTCTTCTATGGTTTCGACAGTCGCGTGGCGATCGAGATCGGCTCCGACATGTCTCCACAGTTCGGGATTGGTCTCGGGCTGGCCTTCTGGACGGTTCTTACGCTAGTAACCTCAGCCTTCCCGGTGAGGTTCCCGGGCGGCGCGATCGTGACCGTCTCGACGACACCTATCCTGGCCGCCATGGTTCTTGGCGGACCGGCCGCCGCTGGTTGGGTCGCTTTGATCGGAACAACGGAACTCCGTGAGCTCCGAGGCGAGATCCCGTGGTTTGGTTCCCTGTCTAACCACGCAGGGGTTGTTTTTCCAGCCGTCGTTGCCGGCGGAGTGCTTCGAGCCATCGCTCCCAGTACCGCGGGGCCCGTAAATGAGCTCTTTGGAACGGCCGTAGCTGCTGGCATCTTCTTCGCCCTGAACGCACTTTGCGCGTCGGCAATTCTCACGCTGCGGACTCATGCGCCCTTTGGCACGGTGATCCGCAGCAGCGACCGGGGCATCATCTCCAGCTTCATCGCCCTGGCGCCGCTGGCGTGGCTGATGACCCAGACCTACGAGCGCGTCGGCTGGTGGACCACCGCCCTGTACGCCCTGCCGCTGTACATGATCCGGCTGGCCAACGAGCGCCTGGTCGAGATGCGCGAGATGTTCACCCAGACGATCGAGGCCCTGGCCCACGCCGTGGACAAGCGCGATCCGAAGACCGCCAACCACAGCCGGCGGGTGAAGGAGATCGCCTCGGACATCGGCCGGGTGATGCGCCTCAGCTCGAGCGAGATGGAGGCCGTCGAATGGGGCGGCCTGCTCCACGACGTCGGCAAGATCGGCGTCCCGGACCACGTCTTGCTCAAGCCCGACCGGCTGACCCGCGAGGAGCGCCAGTTGATGAACTCGCACCCGGTCCTGGGCGCCGAGATCATCGCCCCGGTCAAGAAGCTGGCGCCGGAGCTGCCGATCATTCGCCACCACCACGAGTGGTACAACGGCTCGGGCTACCCCGACCGGCTCCTGGGCGAGGAGATCCCCAAGCTGGCCCGCGTCCTCCATGTCGCCGACGCCTTCGAGGCGATGACGGCCTCCCGCCCATACCGGGTCAATCCGCTCACCCGCGAGCAGGCGCTGGGTGAGTTGCGCAAGTTCGCCGGGATCCAGTTCGATCCCGAGATCGTCGATGCCTTCGTGAAAACCGGCTGGGTCGATGGGGTCCAGGACCCCGGGCGGACGGTCGAGCCGCGGCCCGTCCCGCTGATCGCGGCGGCGGCTGGCCGGATGGTCCAGACGAGCACCAACGCCACCAACATCGCCAATACCAACGCCAGCAACAATGCGAGCACGAACACACCCACGCCACCGGAGAACAACGCCGAGGCGCCCGCCGCCCCGACGCCCTTCCCGGTCGCGGCCGAGGTCGGCCCCCGAGCCATCGACGCCGGCTAGGCGGTGCTCCTCGGTGGGATCGTTCTCGGCCTTGCCCTGGGTCTGCTGAACGGCGGCCGCCTCGAGCACATCTCCTGGGTCCGCCTGCGCTGGCCGGCGCTCATCTTCGTGGCGGTCGTCGTCCGCTACGGGGCCGAAACTCTCCTGACCCGCGGCTTTGAACCGGCGCTCCAGGTCCAGCCGGTCCTGCTGGTCGGCGCATCGGCCATTCTCCTGGTCGGGCTGTGGGCCAACCGCAAGCTGCCGGGGATGTCGATCGCCTTCGTCGGGGTCGCCGCGAACGCGATCGTGCTGGCCGCCAACGACGGCCGGATGCCGATCTGGGCGACCAGCCTGTCCGCCGCGGGCTTCACGCCGGCCGACGTCTCGCCGGCGATCCACACGATCCTGCCGCCGACGATCGACAGCTCGTTCCTGGCCCATCTCGGCCCGTTTGCGGACGTCATCCCGATCCCGCTGCCGCTGATCGCCAATGTGGCCTCGATCGGCGATGTACTGATCGCCTTCGGCCTGGCCTTCTTCCTGTTCGCGATCGTCCAGCACGCCCCGCCGGCGATGCGCTCGGCCGCCGAGGACGCCCAGGATCGGCCGATGCTCCGACCGGTCCTGGGCCTGGCCGGCGCGGCCCGCCTCTCGCCGTCCGCGGTCGGAGCAACGACGCTGCCGGCCGGCACGGGCCTGATCCCGGGCCTCAGCGAGGCGTCGCGCCTGGACCGGCCGCTGATCCTCGGCGGCACCGGGATCTCCCTGTCGTCACCGGCCAATGCCACGTTTCCGGCAGCCGAACCGGTCACCCTGGCCGACCGGGCCCGGCGGAACCCGTACGGCCGGCTAGCACTCAACGGCCCATTCACCACCCTCTGGACGGGCGGCCTGCTGAGCCTTTTCGGCGATCGGGTCAACCAGACGGTCCTGGCGATCTTCATCTTCCAGCAGACCGGATCGCTGATCGCCACAAGCTTCGTCTTCTTCGCGGCCACGGTCCCCAACCTGGTCTTCGGCTCACTGGCGGGCACGTTCGTGGACCGGGTCAACCAGAAGCGGGTCCTGGTGATCAGCGACCTGCTCCGGGCCGGGATCGTGTTCATCCTGCCGCTGGCCGCGTTCACCAACACGCTGCTCGTCTTCCCGGTCGTCTTCCTGGTCACGACCGTCTCGATCTTCTTCCGGCCCGCCCGCGAGGCGGTGATCCCGCGGATCGTGCCAACCGACGACCTGATGGCCGCCAACTCGGCGACCTGGCTGGCGGAGACCCTGGCCGACATCGTGGGCTACGGGCTGGCCGGCCTGCTGGTGGTCGTCCTGGGCACGAACTACGCCCTGGCCTTCTGGTTCGACGCCGCGACGTACATCGCATCGGCCGCCCTGATCGCCTCGGTCGCGATCCCGCTCGTGGTCCAGCGCACGGATCCATCCGAGCGGACGTTCAGGGGCGACTTCCTCGAGGGCTGGCGCTTCCTGCGCAACGATGCGGTCCTGTTCGCCAACACGCTCCAGGGGATCGCCGGCCAGATGGCGATCGGGGTCCTACTGCCGCTCTCCGCGATCTATGCCTTTACCGTGATCCGGGGCGGAACGATCCCGGGCGCCACCGTCTATGCCTTCCTTGAAGGCGCGATCGGGGTCGGCAACCTGATCGGCGGAGTGGCGATCGGGCTGATCGGCCGGCGGATCGGCAAGGGCCGGCTGGTGATCTTCGGCTACGCGGTCACCGGTGCCTGCATCGCCCTCTACAGCCGGACGGACTTCCTGCCCGCGGCAATCGCGTTCATGGTCGGCATCGGGATCGTCAACCTGATCTTCGTGATCCCCAGCCAGACGCTCTTCCAGCAACGTGTCCCGCGCGACATGATGGCCCGGGTCGTCTCGATCCGGTTCTCGCTGGTCCTCGGCTGCATGACCCTGGCGACCGGCGCGAGCGGCATCGTGGCCTCGATCTTCGGGGTGGCCAACGTGATCGGCGCCTTCGGCATCCTGGCCTGCGTCGCCGGCCTGGCCGGCCTGTTCGTCCCCGCCGTTCGCGACGCGTGATCGCCACTTCGGTACACTGGCGCCCGCGCCGAGACCGCGCGCAGAGGAGTGTCACCCCCGAATGACGGACCCCAAAGACGGCGATCCGACGCTGCCGCCGTCGTCTTCCGAGCCGGAGGCTGAGCTCGAGACCGAGCCGGCCGACGAGCACCTCGATGCGCCCGACCAGGTCGACGAAGACGAGTCGGCCGAGGACGAGGATGACGAAGAGGAAGAAGACGACGACGAGGACGACGAGGACGACGAGGACGAGTCCGACGCGGCCGCCATCGCCGCCAGCTACTCCGCTGAACGTGACGACGGCCGGAGACCGGGCGACAGCGGCCCGTCGTCCAGGACCGGCGACTCGGCGATCGGCGCGGAGCGAGGCGCGGGCAGCAAATCGAAGCAGGCCTTCTCGGCCGCCGGACCGACGCCTTCGGAGACGGCGGTCCACGTCAGTGACCGGCCGTCGGCCATTTTCGTGTTGGTCGTCGCGGTCGTCTTCATCGGCATCTTCGTGTATGGGCTCGTCGGTGGGGTGGGCGGTTTCCTGACGCCGATCCCGGCCCCGACCCCGGTGCCCAGCGAAGCACCATCGGCGCTGCCGAGCGTCGGCCCCTCGGTAGCGCCGAGCGCCGGTCCGAGCGGCTCAGGGGCCCTGCCGAGCGCCGTTCCCAGCCCGAGCGGCGCCGCGGCCAGCCCGAGTGGTGGAACGGCGAGCCCGAGTCCAGCATCGAGCGCCGCCCCGACACCGAGTCCGGCCCCCAGCCCGAGCCCGTCGAGCTAGCCGGCCCGATCCGCGACGTGCGCTGGCGACCGCGGCGTGAACCGGATCCAACCGATCGCTTCGCGACAGCCCGAGCGGCGATGGTCGACCGCCAGCTGCGGTCGCGCGGCCTGACCGACGAACGGGTCCTGGCCGCGATGGCCGGCGTCCCGCGCGAGCGATTCGTGCGCAAGGACCTGATTGACCGCGCCTACGACGACGATGCCCTGCCGATCGAGGGCGGCCAATCGATCAGCCAGCCATACATCGTGGCCTGGATGACCGAGCTCCTGCGGGTCGAACCCGGGATGGCCGTCCTCGAGATCGGCACCGGCTCGGGCTACCAGGCGGCCGTCCTCGCCGCGATGGGCGCCCAGGTGTGGACCCTGGAGCGCCTCCCGGACCTTGCGGTAGCAGCTCGCGAGCGGATTGCCGGGCTGAGCTTCGCCGATCGAGTGACCGTGGTGGTGGCCGACGGCAGCCTGGGTGATCCGGAGCGCGCGCCCCACGCCCGGATCATCGTCACGGCGGGCGCCCCGAATCTGCCCGACCCGCTCCTCGACCAGCTGGCCGAGGGCGGCCGCCTGGTGATCCCGGTCGGACCAAGCGGCGAGCAGCAGCTCGTGCTCGTCACCCGGGAGGCCGGGCGTCTCGTCGAACGCCAGGTGGGAGCGTGCGCATTCGTCCCGCTGATCGGGGCCGCGGGCTACCGGCCGGGCGATCCGGGGCCGGTATAATCCGGGCGCCATGACCCACGTCTTCGTCAGTCCCCACCCGGACGATGTCGCCCTGTCGTGTGGCGGCCTGATCGCCTCGCTGCGCGAGCTGGGGCAGAACGTGGCGATCCTGACCGTCTACTCGGGCAACGGCGGAGCGGACCAGCTCAGCCCGTATCAGCGCGAAGCCCTCGGCTTCGGCTCGAAGGCGCTCTGGCCGGTGACCGAGGCGTTCAACCGGGCGAACATCCCCAACGACGTTGGCTCCGGCGACGAGGCTCTGCCGCCCTGGGCCGCGACCGCCGAACGGTTGGATGCCACCCAGGCCGATGCCGATGCCGCGGCCAAGCGGTTCTGGCAGCGCTCCTCGTGGTATCGGCGCGCCTCGATCCACAACGAATCGCTGGCCGGCCAGCCGGTCATCGACCAGATGCCGACCCAGGG
>DATGGC010000296.1:0-3260 GCA_035308745.1 Candidatus Limnocylindrales bacterium
ACATGCTCGGTGACGATGGGCCGCCGGAGGAGGTCCTCGACACGGACCCGGCGCATCCGGTTGGCGTCGACGGTGCCGTCGAGGAGGTCGGTCAGGGCGGGCACGATGCGGACCTCGAGGCCCATCGCGAGGGCCTCGTCGACGATCGGCCGGACGGCCGAGCCGGGCGCCCCGGGCATCGTGATCAGCAGGGTGCGGGCGCCGGTCAGGTCGGCGATCCGGCCCAGCTCGTGGCGGCCGCCGTACACCCGCAGGCCGGCGACGATCGAGCCGGCCAGCGACGGATCGTCATCGAGGAAGCCGATCGGCACGATCCCGGCGGCCGGGTTCCGATCCGCCGAACGGGCCATCAGGACGCCGGTCCGGCCGGCGCCGTAGAGCAGGGTCAGGCGCTTGGCGGTGTTCATGTTGGCGCCGGTGTGGGGGGCCCAGTCGTAAGCCGCCCGGATCGCAAACCGGGCGCCGCCCAGGATCGTGATGCTGAGCAGGAACTCGGCCGGCCAGAACGAGCGCGGGAAGCCAAACGGCACGATCGGACCCACGACGGCGCTCACGGTGTAGTAGAGCGTGGCCGCGAGGATCGAGCCGAGGAAGACGGCGGCAACGATCCGGACGACCTCGGGGATGCTGGCGTAGCGCCAGCCCCGGCTGTAGAGGCCGAACCGGATATTGACCAGGACGCGAACCGCCAGCAGCAGGCCGAGGACCGGCAGGAAGGTGCTGGCCATCTCGAGCCCGGGGAACCGGTCGTAGCGGATGGCGAGGGCGATGTACGACGCGACGACGATGCCCAGCAGGTCGATCACCAGGAGGTGCCTGGCGCGCAGCCGGCGAGCGACCCGGGCGATCCCGGCCTCGATCGACAGCGCCGTCGATGGTCCGCTCATTGAGCGTGACGACCCTCGAAAGGCGACCGCGAAACGCGGTGGCAGGTGAACTGAACGGCGAGTAGTCAACGAAGTACCCCCGGGTACCGCCATACGACGGCACAACCGATGGCGCGCAGATGATAAATCTGGGCTCGGACCCTGCTGCTCCAGCTCCCCGGGGACGCGCCACCTCGGGAATTCTGGTTCAGCTACGCCGCGGACCGCGATAAAAATGGATGTGGCCCTTGGCACTGCTGACGATAGGCCATCTGGGCCCGGAGGGCTAGTACCTATGGCCAAGATTGGGGATTGATTCGTTGCTCCCAAGCACCATTCGGGGGTGCTGTCAACGGGCCTACTTGCGCGGGATCGAATCCGCCATCTTGCGCAGCCGGGAGACGTTACCGAGGCCACCCTGGGCCTGGCCGCTGTCCACCGTGGCCGAGCCGGAGGCCGCCGTCTCGTTGTCGTCGTAGTACGCCGAGTACGGGTGGTCGGCCGTGTAGCGCTGGTTGGAGACCCGGTTCAGGACCACGCCGATGACCCGGGCGTTGGCCTTGGCCAGCGCCTCGCGAGCCTGGCGGATCGTGGACCGGTGGGTCCGGCTGGAGTCGATGACCAGCAGGGTGCCGTCCATGTACGAGCTGAGGATGGCCGCGTCGGTGACCGCCTGGAGGGGCGGGCTGTCGACGATGACCAGGTCGGCCGACGACTTGAGCCGCTCGACGACCCGGCGCATCCGCTCCGAGCCGGTCAGCTCGGCCGGGTTGGGCGGCAGGGGGCCGCTGGTCAGGACCTTGAGCCGCTCATGGAGGTTGGAGTGGACCAGCAGCTCGAGGCTGGCCTGGTCGCTCTGGAGCAGGTTGGTCAAGCCCTGGGCGTTGGGCAGGTCGAAGATCTTATGGAGGCTGGGCCGGCGCAGGTCGGCGTCGATCAGCAGGACCCGCCGGCCGGAGACGGCGAAGGCGATGGCCAGGTTGGCGGCCGTGACCGTCTTGCCCTCGCCCGGGACGGAGCTCGTGATCAGCAGCGTCCGAAGGGGCGCGTCGACCGAGGTGAAGTCCACGTTGGAGCGCATCGTCCGGTACGCCTCGGCTGCCGCCGAGCGCGGATAGACAAGGGTGGCCAGGCGGTAGATCTCGCTTCGATCACCGTCCTTGCCCATCATCGTCAGGACCGTGCCCAGGGTGGGCAGGCCGGTCAGCTCCTCGGCGGCCTCGGGTGTCTGGACCCGGTCGTCGAGGTAGGCCAGGAGCATGATCACCGCGGCGACCAGCAGGAGCGCCAGCAGGACCGCGATCAACACGTTGAGCAGCGGCCGGGGCGAGATCGGGCCGGCCGGGGCGACGGCCGGCTGGATGACCGACAGGAGGTTGGCCGAGCCGGCCGACGAGAAGCCCAGGAGCGTAGCGTACGACGCCTGGAGGCTGGTCAGGTCGGCCTGCAGGACGGCCAGGCGGGCATCCTGAGCGGCTGTCCGGCTGCTCAGGGCGTTGAGCCCGTTGGCCTCGGTCTGGGCGGCGACGATCGCCGCCTGGGTGGTCTGGAGGTCGGAATCGACGAACTTCTGGACGTCCGTCTCGCGCCCCTGGACCGAGGGCGACACGGCGATGAGCGCGGCGGCCAGGGCGTTGGCGATGCTGGCGGCCTGGGCCGGATCGCTGTCATCGGCGGTGATCGTGATCAGGGTGCTGTCGATGGCGGCCGTGGCCGACACGCGCTTGGCCAGGTCGGTCGGGTTGGTCGGCAGCTTGAGCGAGTCGATGACCAGCTGGAGCTGGGGCCGGGTGGTGGCCACCGTGGCGTACGTCGTCGACAGGCTCTGCGAGGCGAGGAGGGTGGTGTAGTCGGGGCTGACCGCCGACAGCGACTGGCCGACGACCAGCGTCGCGTCGGCCTCGTAGACCTTGGGCTGGACGTTGCTGTAGCCGAAGGCGCCGATCGCGGCGACCACGACGGCGATGATGATGACCGGCAACCTGGATCGCAGGATGGCCAGTTCGCGCATGATGTCCAACGTTCGAAGTCCCTTGGTGCCCGGCGGTGATGGGTCTGGTCGCGCCGGGCAGGAGCCCGGGCGGCGACAGGAATAGTACCCGACAGGACCTCGATTCCAGCCCTGGAACGAGACTCGCGGGGCATTCTGGCAACGCGCGAGTACTACTCGCCGGGGATCGCCGGGGATCGCCGGGTCAGGCCGCTCGTCGCCTCCGGTCCGCGACGCGAGCCTTCACCCGGCGGACGAAGCCGCCCGGCAGCTGCCGGATGCAGCCCAAGAAGTAGAAGAACCAGTCGCCGCCGTAGGGCACGTAGCAGCGGACCTGGAAGCCGTCCCGCACGAGCCGGTCCTGGAGGTCGGCGCGGACGCCGTAGAGCATCTGGAACTCGAAC
>DATGGC010000297.1:0-5688 GCA_035308745.1 Candidatus Limnocylindrales bacterium
CGGCGGCGACGACGACCACGGCGATGTCGGTCACCCGGGCGCCGCGGGCGCGCATGGCGGTGAACGCCTCGTGGCCCGGCGTGTCGAGGAAGACGATCCGGCGGCCGTCCTTGACGATCTCGCTGGCGCCGATGTGCTGGGTGATCCCGCCCCGCTCGCCGGCCGCGACGCTCGTCGTCCGGATCGCGTCAAGGAGGCTGGTCTTGCCGTGGTCGACGTGGCCCATGACGGTCACAATCGGGGCCCGCGTTTCGAGCAGGGCCGGATCGTCCTGCTCGAACAGGACTTCCTTGGTCGCCGCGGCGACGGGCTCTTCGCCGGCCGGGGTCTGGACCGGGCTGCTGGCGGTGACGACCTCGCCGACCTCGTAGCCGAGCTCACCGGCCACCAGGGACGCGGTGTCGCGGTCGATCAGCTGGTTGATGGTCGCGAAGATGCCGCTCTTGATCAGCTCGCGGATCACGTCGGCGGCGTTGACGTCGAGCAGCTCGGCGAGCTCCTTGACGGTGATCGTCGGGGGCAGCTCGATTGCGCCGCGTTCGCGCGGATCGAGGACCTGTACGCCGCCCGGACCCGTGCCCGGGTCGCGGCGCGGTGGCTTGCGCGGCCCGCGACGGCCGCGGGTGCCACTCCTACTCCTTGCCACGGTGTTCTCCTTCAGTCATCAGTTGGGCCCGATCCCCCGCTGGGATCGAGACGGACAGCGCCCTGGCGAGGGCGCCCTTGTTCAATGCAAGCTCACGGCAATTGCCGTCCGCGCAGACGTAGGCGCCACGGCCTCCAAGCCGTCCACTGGGATCGGCGAGGACCTGGCCGCTGGGCGTCCGGACGATCCGGACCAGCTGGCCCTTCGGCCGGGTGGTGCGACAGGCGACGCAGGTCCGGGTCGGAACCGGCCGGACTGCAGCCGGTCGATTCTGCAGCGGCGCGGCCGTGCGGCCTACGACGCCACCTCCCCGGTGGACTTCTTCGCGGCGGGCTTGGCTGGCGGCTTGGCCGCCGCTTTCGCGGCCGGTTTCGCGGCAGCCCTGGCTGCGGGCTTGGCCACGGCCTTGGTTGCCGGCTTGGCCGCGGCCTGCTCGGCCGCTGCCGGCTTGGCGGCCGGTTTCGTCGGGGGCTTGGCAGCCGGCTTCGTCGCGGCCTTGGCTGCGGGCGCAACCTCGGAAGGTGCCTCCGCCTCGGCTGCGACGGGCTCGACGGCGGCCTTCTTGGCCCGCGGCTTGGGGGCGGGCTTGGCGGCGGGCTCCGGCTCGGCGGCCGCTGCCTCGGCGGCCCGGGCGTCGGCTGCGGCCTGGACGATCGCCTCTTCGGCGACCTTGGCTGCCTCGGCCACGCTCACGTCGCTCCGGATGTCGATCCGCCAGCCCGTCAGCTTGGCGGCCAGCCGGGCGTTCTGGCCCTCGCGGCCGATCGCCAGCGAGAGCATCCGCTCGGGCACGGTGACGCTCGCGATACGGTGCTCCTCGTCGATCTGGACGTCGAGGACCTGGGCCGGGCTGAGGGCGTTGGCGACGAACACCGCCGGGTCGTCGTTCCAGGGGATCACGTCGATCTTCTCGCCGGCGAGCTCGGCCACGACAGCCTGCACCCGGGCGCCGCGCTGGCCGACCGTCGCCCCGACCGGGTCGAGGCCGTCCTGGCGGCTCCAGACGGCGACCTTCGAGCGGCTGCCGGCCTCGCGAGCGATGGCCTTGATCTCGACCGTGCCGTTGTGGATCTCGGGCACCTCGAGCTCGAACAGGCGGCGCAGGAAGTTCTTGTGGGAGCGGCTGATGAACAGCTGCGGACCGCGCAGGCCACGGCGGACCTCGAGGACCAGGGCCTTCACGTTCTGGCCGATCCGGTAGTGCTCGAGCGGCGACTGCTCGGTCGTGGCCAGGATCGCCTCGGCCCGGGCCACGCCGCCCTGGCCGACCATCTCCAGGATGATCGCGCGGGGCTCGATTCGGTTGACGGTGCCCGTGATCAGCTCGCCATCGCGGCTGGCGAATTGGTCGAAGGCGACGTCACGCTCGGCCTCGCGCAGCCGCTGCAGGACGACCTGCTTGGCGGTCTGGGCGTGGATCCGGCCGAACGAGTTGGGATCCATCTCCTCGATCTCGACGAGGTCGCCGAGGACCGCGGTGGGGTTGAACGCCTGGGCCTCGTCCAGGCCGAACTCGGTCAGCGGATCGGTGACCTCGCCGACGGCGACCTTGGCCCGAAAGACGCGGACCTTGCCGGTCTCGCCGTCGATCCGGACGCAGACGTCCTCGTCGCCCGGCTGGCGCCGGTAGGCGGACTGAATCGCGTCCTCGACGGTGTGAATGAGCTGGTCCCGCGGGACCTGCTTCTCGGCATTGAGCTGGAGCAGCGCAGTGACGAAGTCACGGTTCATGGTGCGCCTCCCGTCACATCTGCCGTTCACCGGCCCGAATTCCGTCTGGTCCGACCGCCAAAAAAAACGTGGGGGTCACCCACGTTCTATCAGAGCGGCCGTGAAGTTAACAGGAGTATACACCCGAGGGGGTGGACCGTCGATGAGCTCAGACGGCGGCCGGCGACGGCTCCGGATAGCGGCGCTCGACGTAGTCGTCGAGGATTCCCTTGAACTCCTGGACGAGGGCGTCGCCGCGCAGCGTCCGATCCAGCTTGCCATCGATGAAGACCGGCGCGACCGGTTCCTCGAAGGTGCCCGGCAGGCTGATCCCGATGTCGGCGTGCTTGCTCTCGCCGGGGCCATTGACGACGCAGCCCATGACCGCGACGCGCATCTCCTCGACGCCTGGGTGGCGGGCCTGCCAGACCGGCATCTGGTCCTTCAGGTAGGTCTGGATCTCCTGGGCCATCACCTGGAAGAAGACCGACGTCGTCCGACCGCAACCCGGGCAGGCGCTGACCTGGGGCAGGAAGCTGCGCAGGCCCATCGACTGGAGGACCTGCTGGGCGACTTCGACCTCGAGCTCCCGGCCGGCGCCAGGCTCCGGGGTGAGCGAGACCCGGATCGTGTCGCCGATGCCCTCGTTGAGCAGGATTGCCAGGCCGGCCGTGGACGAGACGATCCCCTTCATGGCCATGCCCGCCTCGGTCAAGCCCAGGTGGAGCGGATAGTCGGACAACGGGGCGAGCTGGCGGTAGACGTCGACCAGGTCGCGGACGCCCGAGACCTTGGCGCTCAGGATGATCTTGTCGTGGCCCAGCCCGGTCGCCTCGGCCAGCTCCGCGGAGCGCATCGCCGAGGCGATCATCGCGTCGATCATCACGTCGCGCGCGTCGCGCGGCTCGGCCAGCCGGCCGTTGGCCTCCATCAGCTCGGTCAGCAACGCCTGGTCGAGGGAGCCCCAGTTGACCCCGATCCGGACCGGCTTGTCGTTCTCGATGGCGATCCGGACGATCGTCTGGAAGTGCTCGTCATGGCGCTTCGCCCCGACGTTGCCGGGATTGATCCGGTACTTCGCCAGGCCGGCGGCAGCCTCGGGGTATTTCTCGAGCAGGACGTGGCCGTTGTAGTGGAAGTCGCCGATGACCGGCACGTCCACGCCCAGGCCGCGGACCTTGCGCAGGATCTCGGGCACAGCCTCGGCCGCCGGCTCGTTGTTGACCGTGATCCGGACGAGCTGGCTGCCGGCGTGGGCCAGCTGGGCGACCTGGATCGCAGTCGCGTCGGCGTCGGCCGTGTCGGTGTTGGTCATCGACTGGACGACGATCGGATGGGCCGAGCCGACGAGGACGCCGCCGACATCGACGCTGACCGTGGCCCGCCGCCGGGGCCGGAGCTCGTCGGGGCTGCTCACGGCGTGCCCGAGCCGAGGTTGGTCAGGTCGAAGTAGGTGATCCAGACCAGGAAAGCCATCAACAGCCCGAAGCCGGCCAGGTAGGTCAGCTGCTCGGCCCGCACGCTGAACCGGTTGCCCACGACCCGCCGGATCAGCAGGAACAGGACCCGGCCGCCGTCGAGCGGCGGGAAGGGCAGGATGTTGACCAGGGCGAGGTTGGCCGACAGGAGCGCCGCGATGTACAGCAGGTAGATGGGCCCGAGGTCCCAGAAGACGGTCCCGACGTCCTGGGCGATTCCCACCGGGCCGGTGACCGGCGGCCGTTCGGTGGGGTGGTTGATGATCGAGCTGCCCAGCTGGCCCAGGCCGTTGGCGATCAGGCCCAGGGCGTTCGAGGTCTCGTTCAGGCCGGTCTGGATCGAGCTGACCAGGTCATGGCCGACGTAGGCCCCGGTGGGCACGGCCGCCAGTCCGGAGATCCCGAGCGGGCCTTCGCGATCAGGGTTACCGCTGGCGATGTTGGCGTTGTTGACCGCGTCGATCGCGGCCTGGGACCGAAGGGCAACGCTGACCTGGGCGGAGCTGCCATCGGCCCGATGCACGCCGAGGGTGACGGTCTGCCCGGCCAGGCTGTAGAAGTCGTCGACGGCAGTCCGGCCACCGAATGCCTCGTAGGTCGCCCCGTTGACCGTGTCGATTCGCTCGCCCGGCTGGAGGCCGACGGTAGCGGCCGGCGAACCCGGCTGGACGGTCGTGAACGTGACCCCGACCCGCGGCGTGGCCAACAGGGCGATGGCGAAGAAGATGACGAAGGCCAGGACCAGGTTCATTGCCACGCCGGCGACGAGGACGATGACCTTGACCAGGAGCGGGGCGCGCACGAACGAGCGCGGATCGTCGGAGTCGCCGTCCTCGCCCTCGAGCCGGACGAAGCCGCCGATGGGCAGCCAGTTGAGGGTGTAGATCGTCTCGCCCCGCGAGGCCAGGACCTTGGCCCGGGGCGGGAAGCCGATCCCGAACTCGTGGACCCGGATCCGGGCCAGGCGGGCCGTGAAGAAATGGCCGGCCTCGTGGATCACCACGATCACGGTCAGCACGGTCACGAAGATGATGATCGTGACCAGGGTCTGGCTGATCGAGCCGAGGAGCTCCATCTAGGCCACGGCCCCGCTGGCAAACGCCACCCGGACCTCGCGGTCGAGCTCGACCAGGGCGTCGAGGTCGGGTGACTGGTCCGGACCGCCGCCAAAGCGGGTGACGGCGGCCTCGAGCAGGCGCGGGATCCCCGGGAACTCGAGGCTGCCCGCCAGGAAGCGGGCGACCGCGACCTCGTCCGCGGCGATCAGGGTGGCCGTGGCCCGGGAGCCGATCCGGCCCGCGTCCCGGGCGATCCGGAGCGCCGGAAAGCGGCGTTCGTCGGGCGCCTCGAAGCCGAGGTGGCCGACGCTGAGCAGGTCCGGCGGGGTCGCCGGCGATGGGTGTCGAGTTGGATAGGTCACGGCGTACTGGATCGGAAGGCGCATGTCGGGCGTGCCGATCTGGGCCTTGAGGGAACCGTCGACGAACAGCACAGCCGAGTGGACGACGCTCTGGGGGTGGATCACCACCTCGATCGCGTCGTAGTCGACATCGTACAGCCAGTGTGCCTCGATCACTTCCAGGCCCTTGTTCGCGAGGGTCGCCGAATCGATCGTGATCTTGGCGCCCATCTGCCAGGTTGGATGACGGAGCGCCTGGTCCGGGGTCACCCCGGCCAGGTCCTCCAGCGAGCGTTCCCGGAACGGGCCGCCGGACGCGGTCAGGACCAGCCGGGCAACGCTCTTCATGTCTTCGCCGGCCAGGCACTGCCAGATGGCCGAGTGCTCGGAATCGATCGGCCGGAGCCAGGCCAGGGGGCTGCCAGCGGGGTCGGCCGGGTCGAGCTCGGCCCGTT
>DATGGC010000298.1:0-10722 GCA_035308745.1 Candidatus Limnocylindrales bacterium
TGAAGCTGTACGACGCGAGCGGCTACCCCACGTACACGGGGCCCAGCCTGATCACGCCGAAATACCCGAACCTCGTCGCCCTGGTCAACACCGGCGACTACGAGGGCTACGTGACCTGGATCGCCGCCCTGCGCAATCCCAATCGCGTCTGCTACGACGTGTCGACGCTCACCGGGCCCACCCGGATCGTGATCGACGTGCAGGCGCCCTGACGCGGGGCCGAGCTACGCGGGCGGCAGGACCGGGGTCGGCAGCGGCTCGCCGCGCAGGCCGGCAATCAGGTTCGCGGCGGCCATCGCGGCCATCCGGCCCCGGGTCGCGGTCGTGGCCGAGGCGACGTGGGGCACGATCAGGCAGTTGTCGAGCCCCAGCAGCGGATTGTCGAGGGGCAGCGGCTCGGGATCGGTGACGTCGAGTGCCGCGCCGGCGATCCGCCCCTCGCGGAGGGCCGCGTAGAGCGCCGCCGAGTCGACAACCGGGCCGCGGGCCGTGTTGACCAGGATCGCCGAGCACCTCATCGCCGCCAGCGCGGCGGCGTCGATGAGGTGCTCCGACTCGGGGCCCAGGCTGACGTGGAGGCTGACGAAGTCGGAGCGGCCCAGCAGCTCGGCCAGGGGCACCTGGCGGGCGCCGAGCTCGGCCTCGATCGCCGCATCGACGGGGCCCCGTGAGGCGTACAGGATCTCCATCCCGAAGCCGCGGGCGCGGCGGGCGACGGCCTGGCCGATCCGACCGAAGCCGACGATTCCCAGCGTCGCCCCGCTGACATCCGAGCCGAGCAGGAGCATCGGCCCCCACGAGGTCCAGCGGCCCGCCTGCACGAACCTCGATGCCTCGGGGATCCGGCGCGCCGCCGCGAGGATCAGGGCGAAGGCGAAATCGGCCGTCGTCTCGGTCAAGGCCCCGGGCGTATTGCCGACGGCCACGCCGCGCGCCGCGCAGGCCCGCACGTCGATGTTGTCGTAGCCGACCGCGTAGTTGCTGACCACCCGCAGCCCCGGCCCCGCCCGGTCGAGAAGCTCGTTGTCGACCCGATCGGTGAGCAGGGTCAGGATCCCGACGCAGCCCTCGACGGCCGCCAGCAGCTCGGGCCGGCTGGGCGGCAGGTCGCCCGGCCAGACCGTCGTCCGGGCCACGGCCCGGATCGGATCGAGGCCGCGATCGGGAATCCGCCGGGCGACGAACACCCGGGGTCGGGCAGGTTGTTCGCCGGCCTCAGTTTCGGACGCCACTCTCGCCGCCGGCCCGCGCCGCGCGCCGGGCCTCGTCCCCGTTGCGGCGGCTGATCGCATCGAGGACCTGGGCATCGCCGGCCGGGTCGATGGCCTGGGTCTTGGCCACCGCCACGATCGGGGCGGCGGCGCGCAACGCCTCCACGACGCTGGCCAGGGTGACGTTGCCGGCGGCCACGGCCAGCGTGTTCCGGAAGGCGAGGTGCGCAGCCTGGAGCTCGGCCGCTGTCGTGGCCTCGCGCTCGGCGCCGAGGTGGAGCGCCAGCTCGAGCAGGTCCGTGTCGGTCCGGCGCTCGGCGGCCAGGGCGGCCAGGTCGCCCTCGAGGACGGCAATCGCCTCGGCGACGTCGCCCCGTTCGCCGCCCCAGGCGACAAGCCGCCATTCAACCGCGCGCGAGAACGACTCGGGGGTGGACTCGGCGACGTACGTGCCGTCGCCGTGGCGCGACTCGATCAGGCCGACGAGGGCCAGCGATTTGAGCGCCTCGCGGACGACCGTGCGGCCGACACCCAGCTCCTCCGCAAGGCGCCGCTCGGACGGGATCCGGGCGCCGGGCTGGAGCTCGCCGGTGGTGACATAGGCCGTCAGCAGCCGGGCAATCTCCTCGGGCGAGCCGGTCCGCCGGCGGGCCGGCGCCGCCAACGGAGCGGACCCGGGAGCGGTGCCTGGACGTGCCTCGGAGACGGTCACTCGAGCCTCGATCTGCAGAGCCGCCATCTTACCCGGTGGCCTGCAAGCCGGCCGCGATCGCGTTGACGCTCAGCTGGACCAGGCGGCGCACGGATTCGGTGGCCGGGTCGTCGGCCGGCAGCTGGCGCAGGCGGGCCAGCAGGTGGACCTGGATCTCCGCCAGCGGATCGAGGTACGGGGCGCGAACCGTCAGCGAGCGCTGGATCGCGGGCAGGCCGTCGAGGAGGTGCGCCCGGCCGGTGATCCGGTTGAGGAGCGACACGGCGAGCTCGTACTCGGCCTCGATCGCCGCCCAGGCGGCCGTCGCCGCCGGCCCGTCGTCGAGGCGGCGATAGGCCCGGGCCGTGGGCAGGTCGACGCGAGCCAGGGCAAGCTCGGCGTTGTCGAGGATCGACTCGAAGAACGGCCAGGCCCGGTACAGGCCGGCCAGCCGCCCGACACCGGCAGCACCGTGCCGCCGCTCGAACGCCGCGAGGGCCGTGCCCAGGCCGAACCAGCCCGGCAGCCCGAGCCGGACCTGGGACCAGGCAAAGGTCCACGGAATCGCCCGCAGCGAGGCGATTGGCGACGCGGCGCCGCCACCGGGCCGTCGGGCGGGCCGTGACCCGAGGCGCATCCCGGCCAGCTCCTCGATCGGGGTCACCCGCCGGAAGAACGCCGCGAAGCCCGGCTCGTCGACGAGCGACCGGTAGGCGGCCTCCGAGCTCTGGGCCAGTTCGGCCATGATCGGCCAGCCGTCCGCCTCGGCCGAGGTATGCCGGCCGACATGGCCCTGGGCCGAGGCCAGCAGGGTCGCCCCGGCCAGCTCCTCGAGGTGGCGCCGGGCAATGGCCTGGTTGGCGTAGTTGGCGGCGATCACCTCACCCTGCTCGGTCAGCTTCAGCCGCCCGGCGATCGAGCCCGCGGCCTGGGCCAGGATCGCCCGGGCGGCCGGGCCGCCGCCGCGTCCGATCGCGCCGCCCCGGCCGTGGAACAGGGTCAGCTCGACGCCGTGGGCCCGGGCGACCCGGACCAGCTCGCCCTGGGCCCGATACAGGAGCCAGTTGGCGGCCACGAAGCCGGACTCCTTGTTCGAGTCCGAGTAGCCGAGCATCACTTCCTGGCGGTCACCGCGGGTCGCCAGGTGGGCCCGGTAGGCGGGATCCGCGAACAGCGCCTCGAGCAGCCCGCCGGCGTCGCCCAGGGCGTCGGCCGTCTCGAGGAGGGGCACGACATCCAGGTGGGGGGTGGCCGGGTTGAAGCCGGCCGTCCGTTCGGCCGGGGGCCGATCCAGTCCGGCCAGCTCGGCCAGGCGGAGGACGTCGAGGACATCGGCCGGCGTCCGGGTGAAGCTGATGATCCAGCGGCCGGCCGCCGCAGGACCAAACCGGCGCTGGATCTCGGCCACCGCCCGGATGGTCGCCAGCAGCTCGAGTGCGGCGGCATCGGCGCCGTCGGGCGAGCGTTCGAGGGACGCCAGCGCTGCCGACTGGATCTCGCTGTGCTGGCGGACCTCGAGCCCGGCGAGGTGGAAGCCGAAGGTCTGGACCTGCCAGCGCAGGTCCTGGAGCTCACCGTAGGCGATCCGCTCGAGGCCATCGGAGACGAGCGCGGTGGCCAGCTCATCGAGCTCGGCGCTGAACGCCTGGACGTCAGGGTAGCGACCGGTCAGCGGCGCGGCCTGGCCGATCAGGGCGCTCCGCGTCCGGCGCAGCCGCTCGGCCATCGCGCCAAGCCGGCGCCGGTAGGGCTCGTCGCCGAAGCGGCGATCGAGCTGGCGCATCAGCTCGGGCAGGTCCTCCTCGTCGTCGAGCAGGCGCTGGGCGATCCGCCGGTCGAGCCGGGCGTCGGGCACGACCGGGGCGATGGTCTGCATCAGGCGGGTGACGACCGCTTCGTGGCCGCGCAGCACGTGGTCGGCATGGATGCGGGCCGCCTGGGCGGTCAGCTCGGCGGTCACGTTGGGATTGCCGTCGCGATCGGCGCCGATCCAGCTGGCCCAATGCAGGAAGGTGGCCACCTCCGCGGGCCGCGTGCCGGTCCCGCCCGAGTCGGTCGCGGAGCCGGCCGGCAGGGCAGCGGAGGCCAGCCGATCGAGCGCGCCATCGAGGGCCCGGATCACGATCGGGGTGACCCGGAAGAGGGTTTCGTCGAAGAAGACCATCGCGCTGCGGACCTCGTCGAGCGGGCTCGGGGCGATCGAGCGCAGCTCGGCCGTCCGCCACAGCAGGGTGATCTCCTCGCGCAGCCGGCGGCGCAGGTCGCGATCCTCGTCCGGCGTCAGGCGTGGATCGTCGAGCTGCTCCACCAGCCGCGAGACACGGCGCAGGGCGAGGAGCAGGGTGCGCCGGCGCGCCTCGGTCGGATGGGCCGTGAGCACCGGGGCAACCGAGAGGCCGCTCGCGAGCTCGCGGACGGTCGCCGGTGAGGCGCCGTCGGCGACGAGGCGCTCGATCGCGGCAGCCAGCGAGTTCTCGAGCGGCGCCCCGTGGCCGGCGCGCTGGCGGCGCCGAAGCGAGCGGACCCGCTCGCGTTCCTCGGCGACATTGATCACCTGGAAGTACAGCCCAAAGGACCGGATGATCGACTCGATCGAGGCCAGGTCGAGCGTCGCGAGGTCCTCGATCGCCGGGCCGTGGACCGTCCCCGGGGCCGCCTCACGGTTCGCCTTGGCCCTGGCCCGGATCGTCTCGATTCGCGCCAGGAGGGGCTCGCCGCCCTGTTCCGCAATCACCTGGCCGAGGAGCGACCCGAGCAGCTTGACCTCGCGGGCGAGCGGGTCGCGGGCGCCGGCCGTGCCGATCCCGGCCGGTTCGGCCCGGACGGCCGCGTTCGATCCCGGCTCGGCCGACCTGGCTGTCATCGCTGCCCGTCCACGCCTCGCATCGTCGCACGGCCGTGCGCCGTGCAGGGTTGCGGACCGGTGGCGGTTCCGGAGAACCGGGCCCGAGGGCGCTTGCCCGCTTCGTGGCTCCTCGCCGCGCGCCGGCATGTGCACTGGGTGCAACAAACCGCCGTTTTCAGGCGCCCCGCGACATCGGCAGCCCCGCCACGCCGGCGGCTTCATCCCCAGCCACGCTCAGCGCGGGATGAATCCCTGCGCAATCGGCCTCGTGGCGCACCTGTCCGGGTCCGCAACGGCCGTTTGTTGTACCGGGTACACGTGCATGCGAACCCGACGCGGCGCCCTCGCCGACGCGGCGCCCGCGCCGACCCGGCTCCTCCCAAGCCTCAGTTGGGCCGTGCGACCTCGCGCAGGCGGCCTTCCAGGAAGCGTCGCTCGACCGCATTGCCGACCAGGTCGGCCGCCCGGCGATACGCGGTGGCGGCCTCGGTCCGCCGGCCTAGGCGCCGGAGCAGGTCGGCTCGGGCAGCGTGCAGGTAGGGGTAGTCGTCGAGCTGGCCGGCGGCCACCAGGGCATCGATCCGCGCGAGGCCCGCGGCTGGACCGTCGACGAACGCCACGGCCACGGCCAGGTTCAGGTCGACGACCGGCGACGGCGCGATCCGGGCGAGGAGGCCGTACAGCCCCACGACCTGGGCCCAGTCCGTCCCGGCCGGATCCACCGCCTCGTCGTGGACGGCCGCGATCGCGGCCTGGAGCTGGTACGGGCCGGTGCGTTGCATCCGCAAGGCACGTTCGACGAGCCGGGCGCCTTCCTCGATGCGGGTCCGGTCCCAGCGCGAGCGGTCCTGGTCCTCGAGCAGGATCAGGTCACCGGTGCTGCCGACGCGCGCTTCGCGCCGGGCGTCCTGGAGGAGCATCAGGGCGAGCAGCCCAAGCACCTCCGGCTCATCGGGCATCAGCTCGGCGAGCACCCGGCCCAGGCGGATCGCCTCGAGCGCCAGGTCGCGCCGGACCAGTGCCTCGCCGGCGGACGACGCGTAGCCCTCGTTGAAGATCAGGTACAGGACTCGTAGGACCGCCTCCAGCCGCTCGGGCAGGAGGTGGTCGGGCGGCACCCGATAGGGGATCCCGGCCTCGCGGATCTTGCGCTTGGCCCGGACCAGGCGCTGGGCCAGGGTCGCCTCGGGGACCAGGAATGCCCGGGCGATCTCCGGGGTGGCCAGGCCGCCCAGCGTGCGCAGGGTCAGGGCCACCTGGGCGTCCAGTGCAAGTGCCGGGTGGCAGCAGGTAAAGATCAGCCTGAGCCGATCATCCTCGATTGCCACTTGGTCCTCCTCATCCGGCGGATCCGGCTGGATCGACGCTTCGATGACCGCCTGCCGGCCGAGCTCGTCGGTCTTGGTCGCCAGGACCCGTGCCCGGCGCAGCCGATCGATGGCCCGGTTGCGGGCAGTCGCCGTGATCCAGGCGCCTGGGTTGGCCGGCAGGCCGTCGCGCGGCCAGCGCTCCAGGGCGATGACGAACGCTTCCTGGACGGCTTCCTCGGCGATGTCGAAGTCACCGAAGACCCGGATCAGGGTCGCGACCGTCCGGCCCGATTCCTCGCGGAACAGGCGCTCGACGACGGCGGTCGAGTCAGCCGGCTGCGGCAACGGCCTCGTCGGCAGGCCCGCCGGTGGCCATCGAGGGCAGCTCCAGGATCGGCCGGATCTCGATGAACCCGTGCTGGGCGCCGGGGATCCGGGCCGCGGCGCCGATCGCCTCGTCGAGGTCCTTGGCGTCGATCAGGTAGAAGCCGCCGAGCGCTTCCTTCGTCTCGGCGTACGGCCCATCGGTCGTGATCGTCCGGCCGTCACGGACCTGGACGGTGGTCGCCGCGGTCGTCGGGTGGAGCGCCTCGCCGGCCTTGAACTGGCCCCGGTCGATCAGCCAACGGGTGAACTCGCCGTAGGCCGCCGTTTCGCTGCGTATCACGTCCGGTGACGTGTCAGGAGTCGGCTCGGCGGTGTAGATCAGCAGCAGGTAGTGCATGCGGGCCTCCTGGAATGCGTCGGGCCGGCACGGTCGCCGCCCGTCATCCCTACGACGAACGGCCTCGGCGCGAATCGACGGCCTCCGCTTCGCAGTATGCGCGAGACGCGGCGGGGTATGGTTTGGGCGTGGCAGGCACATCGGAGGTCATCACCGCCGCCGGTCGTGAGGTGACGATCACCAATCCGGACAAGCTCTTCTTCACCGAGCTCGGGGTGACGAAGATGGAGCTCGTCCGCTACTACCTGGCCGTCGCCGACGGCGCGCTGCGCGGCGCGGGCGACCGGCCGATGGCGCTCAAGCGCTTCGTCAACGGCTCCGAGGGCCAGTTCTTCTTCCAGAAGCGGGCGCCCGAATCACGACCCGACTGGATCGAGACGGTCGAGCTGTCGTTCCCGTCCGGCCGGACCGCGTCCGAGGTCGTGATCCGGGACGCCGCCCAGCTGGCCTGGATCATCAACCTGGGTTGCATCGACCTCAACCCGCACCCGATCCGGGCCGACGACCTGGACCACCCCGACGAG
Source organism: Candidatus Limnocylindrales bacterium (assembly GCA_035308745.1). Classification (GTDB taxonomy): domain Bacteria; phylum Chloroflexota; class Limnocylindria; order Limnocylindrales; family CSP1-4; genus Palsa-1033. The sequence continues at coordinate 7,306 of DATGGC010000298.1, forward strand.
CTGCGGGTCGACCTCGACCCGGTGCCCGGGATCGAATGGGCCCAGATCCGTGACGTGGCCCTGGTCGTGCGTGAGTCGCTGGCTGCCGCCGGCCTCGTCGGCTGGCCCAAGACCTCGGGGTCGCGGGGGATCCACGTCAATGTCCGGATCGAGCGCAACTGGACCTTCCCCGAGGTCCGCCGGGCCGCACTGGCCCTGGCCCGCGACGTCGAGCAGCGGGCTCCCGACCTGGCCACCTCGAAGTGGTGGAAGGAGGAGCGCCACGGCGTGTTCATCGACTACAACCAGAACGCCAAGGACCGCACGGTCGCCTCGGCCTACTCGGTCCGCCCCCGGCCGGACGCCCGGGTCTCGACGCCGCTGACCTGGGACGAGGTCGCCACGATCGACCCGGCTGCGTTCACGGTGCGGACGGTCCCCCAGCGCTACGCCGAGATCGGCGATCCGGGCGCCGGCATCGACGACGCGGTCGGCTCGCTGGACGGCCTGCTGGAGCTCTCGGCCCGGCACGAGACCGAGGGCCTGGGCGATGCGCCCTGGCCTCCGAACTACGCCAAGCAGGCCGGCGAGCCGCCGCGCGTGCAACCTTCCCGAGCTCGGCGGGCCACGTCCGAGTACGAGCCTGGCCGCGGCGAGAGCGGCGGCCCGCCGCCCGATGTCGCGGCCGAGCGCGCCGCCGCGGTCGCTGCGGGCGACGAGAATGCCGGCCTGCCAACCGGGTGGGCCGGGTCGAGGCCGACGCCGACCGGCCGGCGCAGGAGCGCGATCCCGGTCATTGAGATCGCCCGCGCCGAGCACCAGGCCGAGGCCCTCGAGGGCCTCGAGCGCTGGAAGGTGCGTCATCCCGAAGTCGTCCCGTTCCTTGAAGCGCCGGACATCCTGGTGGACTCGATGCGTGGCCGCTCGACGACCTGGACGCGGGTCCGGGTCAACCTCATCCACGTCCCTGCGGCGGACCGGCCCGCACAGGAGGCGTTGGAGTCCGACTTCGACCCATGGGCGGGGATGGACATCGAGGCCTGGAAGGCCGCGACCGCCGGTCCATGGGCCCGCCGGCCCGGACGGCTGGCGAGACCGGTGGCAGCAAGGACGGAACCGGCAACGAAGGAGACGGTCGACTCGGAGTCCGACCAGGGCATCAAGCCTGAGAGCTGACCGCCGCGGGAGGCCGTCACGAGGACCGCGCTCGTCCGTCTGATCAGCGGCACCTGCCGCTGATTCCTGGGGGAGGTTGGAATGCGTCGATCCCGGTTTGCCCAGGCCGGTTTCATCGTCTTCTTCGTTGCCGGTTGCGGAGCTTCGGCCACGGCCGCTCCCAGCTCCACGCCTGGATCAACCAGCGCTCCGGCGTCCACGGCTCCTTCAGCAGCATCCCTGCTGCCCACGCCCAGCGTCCTCGACTCGGCGATGCCGAGTGAGTCGGCAGCCTCGACCGCCCCTGCCGACTGGACGCCCGTCCTCGATCAGCCGGCCAGCAGCGACACCCAGCTCACGAACGTCGTCTGGACCGGCAACCGGTTCGTGGCTGCCGGTACGGCCAATACCTTCGACCCGATCTTCGTCGATTCGACCGACGGCCAGACCTGGCACGTTCAGCCGAAGATGAGCGGCAGCGACCGGATCCAGGACATGGCCGTCGGGCCCAATGGCGTCATTGCGGTCGGTCTCGATGACATGGGCGCGCGGAGCTGGGTCTCCAAGGATGGCCTGAGCTGGACAGCCGCGCCGAACTCGAGCGCCCTGCGACCGGCCGCCGGCCGGTCGATTCGAATGAACGGGGTGACGTGGACCGGGACGTCGTGGCTTGCCGTCGGCGAAGAGGACACGGCCTGCGACTACAACTGCGACGCGGCATCGTCCGACCAGGCGATTGCCTGGAGCTCGGCCGACGGGCTGCATTGGACCCGGGCCCCGCGCGCGCCGTCCCTGGCGCGCGGCGCGATGAACGACGTGGCCCGCGGCGGGCCTGGATTCGTCGCCGTCGGCGGAGCACCGGATCGTCCGGCCACGACCCAGGTCGCCGAACACGCCGTCGTGTGGATCTCGACGGATGGCCGGACGTGGTCGCGCCTGCCGGACAATCCCGTCTACCACGCGCCCGCCGGTACGGACCAGGCCTTCGGCGACACGATGTCGTCGATCGCGTCAGACGGCACCCTCCTCGTCGCCGTGGGCACGGTCGCAACCCAGGGCGATGTCGGCTCGGCGCTCGCCTGGGCGTCGCCTGATGGCCGGACCTGGCGGCGGGGCAGTGCCAGCGACTTCCTCAACGGCCAGCTGTTCACCGTTGCGTCCGTTCCCGGTGGGTTCCTCGGGACCGGCCCCTCGGGCACCGACAGCTGTCTCGGCGGGATCTGGTTCTCGACGAACGGGAGCGCTTGGACGTGCACGGCCACGGACTCGTCGATCGGCGGGTACGCGGCCTACGCGGCCGCCGCGTCGCCCACGACGATGGTGGTGGTCGGCCTGGCAACGACGGAGGTATCGATCCAGGCCAGCATCTGGACCCGGCCGGTGCCCTGATCGGTCCTTGACGGCGGCCGGGCGGAGGGCGATAAACGGCGCAGCAACCTGGACCTGCGCCGTGAGCCCACCCGGCCGAGCATGGGGAGGATCGAATGTCCGGCGCGCCCAGTAGCCCGTATGCGGCGGATTCACTGGCGGCCAACCAGGGCGGCCAGCTGACCGACGCCCAGCGTCAGCTCTACCGGAGCGACGACCGCTCGACCCGCAGGACCGAGCTGTACCTGGCGGTGGGGGCGATCGTCATCGCCGTCCTGTTGATCACCTCGACCGGCCCGGCCCCCAATGCCGCCTTCCGCCCGGTGGTCGCCGCTCTGTGCGTCGTCGCCGCGGTGATCCTCGTCGTGCGGGCCACGCTGTCGCCGGATTCGCTCAGCCGGGACCTGGGCGCGGGGACGGTGGTCTCGATCGACGGGGCGGTGCTCCGGAGCATCCGCCAGGGCCAGCGGACGGAGTGGTTCCAGCTCCAGGTGGCGGGACAGCGTTTCGACGTTCCGCGCAGCGTCTACAACGCGGCGCCCGAGGCCGGCTATGTCCGGGTCTACTACCTGCCCCGGAGCAGGAAGGTGGTCAATCTCGAGGTCCTGCCCAACAAGGCGGTACCGGCTGGCCTGGCGGCCGATCCCCAGGCCCTCGCCCAGGTGGCCTTCGCCGGGTTGAAGACCCACGACCCCACCCAGCGGGCCGAAGCGATGGCCGAGATGGCCGCGCTCGGCCAGTCCTTTCAGGCCGGGACGACCGCCGCTGCCACGCCGCCTCCGGCAGCCGCCGGGGCTCCGCCGCTGGCCGAGGCGATCGTCGGGAGCTGGCGGAGCGGACCGATCGGGGTCACCTTTGCGGCCGACGGCTCGATGACCACCAAGCTGCCGGGCGGCCACGACCAGGCCGGCCGGT
>DATGGC010000299.1:0-14262 GCA_035308745.1 Candidatus Limnocylindrales bacterium
ATCCGGGCCGCCATCCTGGCCCGGCTCTCGGGATCTTCGATGACTGCGACGGCCTCCAGCCAGCGGACGGTCCCATCGATGACCGGCAGGATGGCCTGGGCGTCGCTTGTGCTGAACAAGGGCCGGTCGCGGACCTCGACGTAGACCGGCGAGGTGTGGGCGGCCATGCTGGTCAGGAACGCGGACTGGATCTCGTGGCCGCTGAACGAGCGGGCCGCGATCCACGATCCCGAGGTGATCTCGAGCGTCGTGGCCAGCTCCAGGCTGGGGCCGGAGCCATGGGCCTCCTGGCGAGCGACGACCCGGCCGTTGACGACCAGCTCGAGGGCGTCGATGACCGGCTGCGCCGCCCGGGCCCGGGCGGTCACTTCGAGCTGGCCACCGCTCGCCGGCAGCGACACGACGGTACCCGGCTCGGCACCGTCCACCGCCAGCTCGAGCACCGGCCCGGAGGTCACGAACGTCCGGCCGGCCCGGATCGCGGTCGCCCAGGCGTCGAAGCTGGGCGGCGCCGAGCGATCGAGGCGGGCGTAGGTCCGGACGGCACCGACCGGCACCTCGGCCGACATCTTGTCGGTGCCGCCGACGAGGGGCAGGCGGTAACCGCAGTTGAGGTAGCGGTACCACTCGAGGATCGACGGGTTATCGAGCCCGGGGGCGAAGCATTGCAGCTCGACCGCGTCGATCAGGCCGGCCACGATGTCCGCGGCAATCTCGGCGTAGGGCAGGGGAAAATGGGCGCCGACGACCAGCCCGCCCGCCGCCCGGCAGGCGATCGCCCAGTCGGCGAGCAGCTCGCTGACCGCCTGGCCGATCCGGCCCTCGGGGGCGCCACCGGAGGCCAGCGGCTGGACCGGCGGGTTGGCGCCCAGCAGGGCCAGGTGGCCGAGGACGTTCTGGCGGTTCTCGGTGCCCACGATCACGGCGTGCCGGCCGCTCGGATCACGCTGCGACCCCCAGGCCAGGTCCGGGACGTTGATGTAATGGTCGCCCAGCTGGGTCGCCAGCAGATGGACGAAGGTCAGGTCCTCGGCGGCCGCCTGGAGGAGGGCCGTCGACGGCGCCAGGAAGTGGACGTGCGAGTCGGAGGTCCGCCAGCCATCGCGATCGAGGTCGATCACCCGCTCCAGGTCGATCGCCAGGTCCGTCGTGTCCTGGCCGACTTCGATCGTGGTCCGGACGGGGCGATGCTCGAAGCCCTTGACCACCTCGGCGTGGACCGGCCCGAGGGGCAGGTCGATCGCGAACTCGCCGCCGACATAGGCGAACGTGTCCGCGCCCAGGATCAGGCCGGCGCCGGTGTCCTCGAAGATGCCCGGGTTGACCTCGTCGCGATGGCCGAGGGGTGGCAGGTAGCGACCGTCCCCGGCCACGAAGCGGACCCGGGCCGGGACCGGCCGGCCACCGCTCGCGACGCGAACCGCCACCCGGATCGCGGGGCGGGGCAGCTCGCGGATCGAGATCGGCGCTCGCGGCGCCGGGCCCGCGGACTGGGCGCCCCCGACCGGGTGCTCCGCGGCCAGGTCAGCGAGCCTGACCTGCCAGTCGCCGAAGGCCAGCCGGGCATCGCCGGCCGCGGCCACGTCCAGCACCGCGCTCACGGACGCCACACTCGCCGGCGTCCCCCAGCCGGCCGGCCGGCCGGCCTCGGCAGCGCCGGCCGGCGCCTGCAGGGGCTGCCAGCGGACCGGCAGCCCGAGGTCGACCGCCGGCAGCTCGGAACCGGCGCCGCTCACCAGGAACTGGCGGCGGGGCCGGGCCAGGAGCGGGTCCGCGGCGCCGTCGAAGAACGTCAGGCCGGCGATCACGACGGCGGTCCCCGGGCGTCCGCCGCCGAGCGAGGTGATCCGCAGGGCATCGGGTGGATCGCCTGCCTCGATCGGGATCGCGTGCAGCCAGAGGGTTGCGTCGTCCTCGGCCGTCGGCACGTAGTCGACGGCGCCGGACTGGCCGGCGGCCCAGGTCCCGGGCAGCGTCGTCAGCGGGCCGGCGTGTCCGGCCGGCGCGTAGCGGCCCGCCGTCTGGCGGGCAAACGGGCCGCGCCAGTCGAGCACCGCGTCCGAATGGTGGCCGACCGCGGCAAACGGCAGGAAGCCCCAGCCGATGATCCCGTCGGCAATCTCGAAGCGCCGCCGGACTTCGAGCACCTGGACCGCCTGGCGCGCCTGGACCGTCGCGAGCAGCTCGTAGCGGGCGAGGGGCTCGCCGGCCGGCAGGACCCAGCCAACCGGGGTCCCGTCCGGACGATCGCCCGTCGGCTCGCGCCAGCTATCCGAGAAGTGGGCGATCACGAGGAAGCCCGGACCGCGCCCCGGATCGCGGGCCTTGGTCGGGCGCAGGTCGAGCGTGAGCTGGTCGCCGATCAGGATCCAGCGCGCTCCGCCGCCCGGCTGGCCGAGCCGGAAGGGCAGCCCCCGCAGGACCACGTCGCCCGCGGGCAGGCGGCCGAGGGCCTGGCGATAGAGTGGATGGAAGCGCTGGGCAACGTCGGCGTCGGTCGCATTCCAGGCACTCGACAGGTCAATCGGCCGCCCGAGGGCCGTTCCCGCCGCCAGTGGAGTGCTGATCGTCACGCCCACCTCTCCGGCCGATCTTGACGTGGAGTGAGGGCCGATGATACCTTCGTTGCAATCGGTTGCGCAAGGAGAGATGTGGACACTGTCCGGCTGACCGTGGGCCAGGCGGTCGTTCGCTTCTGTGCCGCCCAGTACGCCCAGCGCGACGGTCAGGAGCAACGGTTCATCGCCGGGTTCTGGGGGATCTTCGGGCATGGCAACGTGGCCGGCCTGGGCCAGGCGCTCGAAGAGCTCGGCGATCCCCTGGGGATGCCCTATTACCGACCCCAGAACGAACAGGCCCAGGTCCATATCGCGACGGCGTTCGCGAAGCAGCGCAACCGCCGCCAGGCGTACGCGTGCATCTCGTCGGTCGGGCCGGGCGCCCTGAACATGATCACCGGTGCCGCCACCGCGACCGTCAACCGGATCCCGGTCCTGCTCTTCCCGAGTGACTACTTCGCCAACCGGGCGCCGGATCCCGTCCTCCAGCAGGTCGAGCATCCGATCGAGCGGGACGTCAGCGTCAACGACGCGTTCCGGCCGGTCTCGCGCTACTTCGACCGGATCTCCCGGCCGGAGCAGCTGATGACCTCGCTCGTCGCCGCCTTCCGGGTCCTGACCGACCCGGTCGACACGGGGGCGGTCACGATCTCGCTGCCCGAGGATGTCCAGGCCGAGGCCTACGACTGGCCGCTGGCCTTCTTCGAGCGCCGCGTCTGGCGAATCCGCCGGCCGCTGCCCGACCCGGCCGACATCCGCGACGCGGTGGCCCTGATCGCCACGGCCAGCGCGCCGGTGATCGTGACCGGCGGCGGCACCATCTACGGCGAGGCAACCGACGAGCTCGCCGCGTTCGCCACCGGCTTCGGCATCCCCGTCGTCGAGACACAGGCGGGCAAGGGCGCCCTGCCCTGGCACCATCCCCAGAACATGGGCCCGGCGGGCACCAACGGCGGGCTGGCATCCAACCGGCTGATCCACGGCGCCGACGTGGTGATCTGCGTGGGCACCCGGATGGGCGACTTCGTGACCGAATCGCAGGCGGCCTTCCAGAACCCCGACGTCCGATTCGTCGGGCTCAACGTCAGCCCGATGGATGCCCACAAGATGCGGGCGCTGCCGGTCGTGGCCGACGCGCGCGAGGGCCTGCGCGCCCTGCAGGCCGGGCTGGCGGCAGCCGGCTGGGCGGGGACCTCGGGCACCTACCGCCGGCGGGTCGCGGAGCTCAAGGCCGAATGGGACGGGCTGGTGACCGGCCTGCGGACCGGGCACGACGAGCCGGGCGAGCTGGGCCAGTCCCAGGTGATCGGCGTGGTCAACGACGTGGTCGGTGGCGATGCCGCGGTGATCTGCGCCGCGGGCAGCCTGCCCGGCGACCTGCTCCGCCTGTGGCGGACCACCGACCCCAAGGCGTACCACGTGGAGTACGGCTTCTCGTGCATGGGCTACGAGATCGCCGCGGGCCTGGGCGTGCGCCTCGCCGACCCGCAGCGCGACGTGGTGGTCATGGTCGGTGACGGGTCGTACCTGATGCTGAACTCGGAGATCGTGACCGCGGTGGCCGAAGGCCTGAAGCTGACCATCGTCGTCCTCGACAACCACGGCTTCCAGTGCATCCTCGCCCTCCAGCGGTCGGTCGGCGTGGTCGATTTCGGCAATGAGCTGCGCTTCCGCGATCCGGCCAGCAATCGCCTGACCGGGCCGTACGTGCCGGTGGACTTCCGCCAGCACGCCGAGGCAATGGGTGCCCTGGGCCTCCTGGCCCGCACGGCCGACGAGCTGCGTTCCGCGCTGGCCCAGGCGCGCGCAGCGGATCGGATCAGCGTGATCCTGGTGCCCACCGACCCCGAGAAGCGACTCACCGGCTTCGAAGCCTGGTGGGACGTGCCGGTCGCCGCGGCCAGCGACCGGGACACGGTCCGGAGCGCCCGCTCGGCGTACGAGCGGGCCCGGGAGAAGCAGCGAACCGACCTCCATTGACCGCAGAATCCGAGTAGAGAGGGAGAATCCATGCCAGGACCGGGCGTCGAGCTGATTGGTGCCGAGGAGACCGCCGAGGTCCTCGAGGTGATGCATAGCGGGTTCCTGAGCCGCTACGGCCCCTCGGACAATCCGGCGTTCGGGGCCAAGGTCCATCGGATCGAGGGCGAAGTGGCCCGCCTGGCGGGCGTCCGCTACGGCCTGGGGCTGAGCGGTGGCGGCTCGGCCGCGCTGTGGATCGCCTTGCTCGGGCTGGGCGTCGGCGCCGGGGACGAGGTGATCGTGCCCGGCTTCACCTTCGTCGCCTCGATCTCGGCCATCGTGTACACCGGCGCCACGCCGGTCCTGGCCGAGGTCGACCAGAGCTTCGACCTCGACCCGGCCGACGTCGAGGCCCGGATCACGCCCCGGACGGCGGCCATCATCGTCGTCCACATGCTCGGCGGGCCGGCCCGGATGACGGAGCTCAAGGCCGTCGCCGACAAGCACGACATCCCGATCATCGAGGACTGCGCCCAGGCCTTCGGGGCGACCTACAAGGGCCAGGGCGTGGGTGGGATCGGGGCCGCCGGCACGTTCTCGTTCAACGAGTACAAGACGATCACCTGCGGCGACGGCGGGATGATCGTGACCGACGACGAGACCCTCTACGAGCGCTTCTTCGCCATGCACGACCAGGGCCACGCCCCCGACCGGCTCGAGTCGAAGTACGCCCCACGCCCGTTCCTGGGCATGAACTTCCGGATGACCGAGCTGTCCGGGGCCGTCCTGCTGGGCCAGGTGGGCAAGCTCGACCGGATCACCAGCCACCTGCGCGAGAACAAGGAGATCGTCCAGTCCTTCCTCGAGGAGTCGCCCGAGATCGAGTTCCGGACCCTGCCCGACCCGGCCGGCGACCTGGCCACCCACCTCGTGGTCAGCCTGCCCTCGGCCGAGATCGCCCGGAACGTGGCCGCCGAAGTCGGCTCGATCACCCTGTCCGAGTCGGGCTGGCACGTCTACAGCAAGATGAACCACCTCCTCGACCGGCGGACCGTGAACGGCAAGGGCTGCCCCTTCGACTGCGACATCCCGGGTCATTCGCACGGTGACTACCGGGTGGGCATGCTGCCGGTGACCGATGCCCTGCTCGAGCGCTCGATCAGCATCGGGATCGGCGTCCGCGACGCCAACCTGGCGCCGTTCGGTTTGCGCATGCGGGACGGTGCCGACGAGGCGCGGGCCTGCGCCCTGACCTTCCGCGACGCCGTGAACAAGCACCTGGCATGACGGCCGGCGCGCCGGCCGCGATGCCGGCCACGCCCGAGGCGTTCGTGGTCGGCCGGATCGGGGTGGACCTCACCCCGACGGCTGCGCGGACCTCGCTCGTGGCCGCGGACACGTTCGTCCGTTCGGTCGGCGGCTTCGCCGGCAACATCTCCTTCGGGCTCGCCCGCCAGGGGGTCGCGACCGCTGTCCTGTCGAGCGTCGGCGCGGACGGCCACGGCGCCTATGTCCGGAGCGCCCTGGGCGGGGAGGGGATCGACGTCGCCGGGCTGACGGCGCGGACCGTCGGCCGGACCCAGGTGGCCTTCTTCGAGGCCTGGCCGCCGGATGACTTCCCGGTCACCTTCTATCGGTCCGACCCGGCCCCGGAGACCCAGCTCGAGCTCGGCGACCTGCCCAGGGCGGCGCTCGAGCGGGCCCGCCTGGTCATCGTCTCGGCGACGCTGCTGGCCGCCGAGCCGGCCCGCTCGACCACCCTCGCCCTGCTCGCCGAGCGGCACGCCAGCCGCGACCGACGGCCGGCGTCCTGGACGATCCTCGACCTCGATTGGCGGCCCGGACTGTGGGCCGACCTGGGCGACCATCCCTCGTTGACGGCCGAAGCCGTCCGATTGAGCGACGTCGTGATCGGCAGCGACGCCGAGTTCGCCGCCGCCGGCCTGCGTCCCGGCGCGACCGGCGACCCGGGTCCCGGCTTGACGGTCCTCAAGCACGGGCCGGACGGGGCCTCGGTGCTGGCCGACGGCGACCGCCGATCGGTGCCCGGGATCCCCGTCGAGGTGACCTGCGGGCTGGGAGCCGGCGATGGCCTGACCGCGGCCTTCGCCGCCGGGCTGCTCCACGGACTGTCGCCGGCCGCGGCCCTGGAGCGCGGGAACGCGGCCGGTGCGATCGTCGCGTCGCGCCTGATGTGCAGCACGGCGATGCCCACCCCCGGCGAGATCGACGAGCTGATCGCTCGGGGCTCGCTCCAGCCAGCGGAGGCCAGCCGATGACCGATCCACAGCGCGCCGTCGAGGCCCAGATCCACCCGGCCAAGCTGCCGTCCCGGCTGCCGCCCGAGATGCTCCACATCCGGCCCGGGGCCGGCGGCGTGGTGGCCACCAACCCGGTCCGCTCGGGCTGGCGCTACCTCTCCTTCCGGTCCTTCAGCCTGGCCGAGGGCGAGGTGGCCCTGCTCGATGCACCGGAGCAGGAGGCGGCCGTCGTCACGATCTCGGGCGGCGGGATCGAGATCGCCCTGGACGACGGTTCGAGCCTGGCCCTGCCCGGACGGCGGGACGTCTTCTCGGGGCTGCCCTGGAGCGCCTACCTGCCGGCCGGCACGACCGCCCGGCTGATCGGCCGGCCGCTGCCCGGCCAGCGCTCGGTCGTGGCCCTGGCCCAGGCGCCACTGACCGGTCGAGCCGGGGTCGCCACGGCGCCGATCGTGGTCGGGCCGGACGATGTCGAGGTCGAGATCCGGGGCGCCGGCAACTGCACCCGGCAGGTCAACAACATCATGATGCCCGGCTTTCCCGCCGACCGGCTGCTGATCTGCGAGGTGATCACCCCGAACGGCAACTGGTCGGGCTGGCCGCCCCACAAGCACGACGTCGATGATCCGCCCCGGGAGGCGGTCCTGGAGGAGACCTACTTCTACCAGTTCCGGCGGCCCGAGGCCTGGGCGATCCAGCGGATCTATCACCGTGACGGCTCGCGCGACCTGCTCCTGCCGGTTCGCCATGGCGATCTCGTGATCGTCGACCAGGGCTACCACCCGTTCATCTCGACCCCCGGCTACGACGCCTGGTTCCTGAATGCGCTGGCCGGCGACCGGCGGACGATGGCCAACACCGACGACCCCGACCTGGCCTGGGTTCGCGACCTGTGGCCGACGATGGCTCCCGATCCGCGCCTGCCGTTCGACTACACGTGACCGGCGGTAGCCCCGCAGAACCGCCGGAGCAGCTTGGGATCCGGCGTCGCCTGCACCGGCTGGCGGGTCCCTCCGGGCTCATCGCCGGGCTGGCGATCGACCATCGCGACAGCTTCCGGGCGGAGCTCGAGCGGCGCGGCATCGGTGGCCTGGGCACGCCCGAGCTCGCGGCCCTCAAGCGAGCCCTGGTGGCCGTCCTGGCACCGGCGTCAACGGCGGTCATGCTCGACGCCGAGCTCGGCGGGGACGCCCTCGTGTCGGGTGCCATCCCGGACTCGATCGGGCTGATCATGCCCCTCGAGGCCCAGGGCTATGAGGCGCTCGGTGACGGCCGGGTCACGACGCTCATGGCGGACTTCACGCCGGCCCGGGCCCTGGCCTACGGTGCCGACGCGTGCAAGCTCCTGCTCCCGTACCGGGTCGACCATGAGCCGTCGGCGGCCCAGCAGGACGCGCTGGTGGTCGAGTGCGCCCGGGCCTGCCACGACCTGGGCCTGCCCCTTGTTGTCGAGCCGATCGCCTATCGCTGGACGACCGAGACCGAGGCAGCCTACGGGGACCAGCTGGCCGGTCTCGTGACCGGCGCGGTCCGCCGCCTGCAACCGCTGGGTGTCGACCTGTTCAAGCTGCCGTTCCCGGTGGCGGGTTCAGCGGCCGTCGACGGTCCGGCTGCGATCGACGCCTGTCGGACGCTCGACGCGGCCTGCGCCGGGACGCCCTGGGTCCTCCTCGGCGCCAGGCTGACGGCGGACACGTTCGTAGCCCAGGTCCGGATCGCCGGCGCCCACGGCGCCTCGGGCTTCCTCGCCGGCCGGGGCATCTGGGGGCCGGCCCTCGGCCGCGACCCGGACGCCGCAGCGGAGATCGCCCGCACGGTCTGCCTGCCGATCTTCGAGCGCTGTCGAGCCGCCGCCGAGCTGGTCGCCCGGCCCCTCCCGCGTTGATCCCGCCGGTCCTCGCCGGCGCCCTGACCGCCGTCGCCTACGCCGTTTCCACGCTGGCCAGCGCCCGGGCGAGCCGCCTGGCCGACCCGTCCGCGGCGGTGGCCGGCGTGATGGTCGTCGGGACCCTCGTGCTCCTGCCGATCGTCCTCTTCGTGACGCCCATTCCGGCGACAGCCAGCCCGGGGACTGTCGGTCCGGCCCTGGTCTGGTCGACGGTGGCCGGGGCGGCCAACGTCGGTGGCCTGCTCCTGGCCTACGCCGCCTACCGGATCGGGGCCGTCGGCGTCGTGTCGACGATCGGCTCGACCGAGGGCGCGATCGCGGCCCTGATCTCGGTCCTGGCCGGGCAGCAGCTGGCTCCGGGCGCCGGCTTCGCACTCGGAGCGGTGGCGATCGGCGTGGTCCTGGCGGCGACCGGCGGCGGCCACGAGCTGGAAGAGGGCGTCGCGATCAGCCGGGCCACCTCGCTGCGAGCGGCGGGCCTGGCCGGTTGTGCCGCCCTGCTCCTGGGCAGCGGCCTGTTCATCGCCGGCCATGCCAGCACAGCGCTGCCCGCGGCGTGGGTCGTGCTGCCCGGCCGGGTCGCGGGCGTGGCCCTGGTGACCGTGCCCCTGTTCGTGTTCCGGCGCCCGTCGGTCAGCCGGCGGGCGTTGCGCTTCATCGTGGTCACCGGCCTGGCCGAGGTCGTCGGCCTGGTCTCCTTCTCGATCGGCGCCCGCCAGGACATCGCGGTCACCTCGGTCCTCGGCTCGATGTTCCCGCCGATCGCCGCGGTCGCCGCGTTCGTGCTCTTCCGTGAACGCCTTGCCCGGCGTCAGATCCTGGGCATCGGCGTCGTCGTGGCCGGCATCGGCGCGCTCGGCGCCCTGTCCAGCACGTAGCCCAGCCCAGCAAGGTCCAGCCCAGAGGACACCACCGTGCAGCTCGTCTACAACTCCAATTCCACGATGCACTTGCCGGCCCTCGGCCAGATCCGGCTCGCCCGCGAAACCGGCTGGGACGGCATCTTCCTGCGCGCCGAGCACCTCCGGCGCTACCTGGCCCTGGGCTACCCGGCCGACAGCCTGCGGGCCGCGCTGGGGCCGCTCCAGCCGGTCAACCTGGGCGCACTGGCCGACATCGAGCGGTCCGAACCGGCGGAGCGCCGGGCCCTGGACCAGGAGGCGGCGCTCCTGACCGAGCTCGCCCTGGCGGTCGGTGCCACCAACGTCCAGGTGCTCAGCGGCCCGGTGATGGCCAACGGACCCTACCGCGGCCCGGTCGGCCTGACCCAGGCGGAGCTCCGCCTGGTCACGGCGGCCGGCCTGCGCCGGGTGGCGGACCTGGGCGCGGCGGCCGGGATTCGCTACTACCTCGAGCCGCTGGCCTGGACGCCGCTCGGGTCGCTGGCCGATGCCGTCGCCGCCGTGGACCTGGCCGAGCGCGACAACATCGGCCTGGTCCTGGACTTCTGGCACCTGTGGCAGACCGGCGCCACGCCCGACCAGCTGGCGCGGCTCGATCCGCGAATCATCGCCGGGGTCGACTTCTCCGACTCCCTCGGCGGGCCGGGTGGTCGCGACGCCAGCCAGGCCAGCCGCCAGGTGTGGCCGGGCGACGGCGAGATTCCGCTGCGCGAGTGGGTGGCCGCGATCCGCTCGACCGGCTTCGATGGCTGGTGGGACAATGAGCTCTACAGCCCGCTCCATTGGGAGCTGGCCGACCCGATCGCCGTTGCCACGGGCCTCCGCGACGTGCTCCGCGAGGCGCTCGAGGACTGACGAGCTGCGTCGTCTTGACGCCCCGAGACCGCCGATGCTACGGTCCCATGCAATCGGTTGATATTCAGAAGGTGGCGTCCCGGTGAGAGCGGGTTTTTGGTAACCAACGGCTACGCCACCGGTGCACGCCGGCGCATCCTGCTCAAGGATGTGGCCCAGGCGGCCAACGTCTCGGGCTCGACCGCGTCGCGGGCCCTGGCCGACGACCCGCGGATCAGCCTGGCGACCCGGCTGAGCGTCAAGGCGGCCGCCGTCGAGCTCAACTACGTGCCCAACGTCGCGGCGCGCAGCCTGCGGATGAAGCACTCCCGGACCCTCGGCCTGCTGATCCCCGACCTGCGCGACCCGGTCCACGGCCAGATCGCCTCGGGCTTCGAGGAAGAGGCCGGCCGGAGCGGCTATTGCGTGATCATGGTCGCCGGTGAGACCGAGCCGGCCCGGGAGCGGCTCGCCCTGAAGGTCTTCGCCGAGCACGGCGCCGACGGCGTCGCCATCGTCTCGAGCGCGATCTCGCCGCGCGAGGCCCGCGAGCGGGTCGATCCCGAGCGCCTGGTCCTGGTCCAGCCCGACCACAGCAGCCTGCCCCGGCGCGAGGGCAGCGTCCAGCCGGGGGTGATCCTGACCGACGACGCGAGCGGCCTGCGGGCGGCCGTCAACCACCTCGTCGACAGCGGCTATCGCCGGATCGCCTACGTCGAGAGCGGCGGTGGAGCCACCAACAAGCTTCGTTTCGAGGCCGTCGCGGCGACTCTCCGCGAGCGCGGCGTGAAGGCCCCGGTCAAGGTCTATCCGGCGTCGGTCGAGACCTGGCGCGAGCCGTCCGAGCTGGCTGCGGCGATCGCCGCCGAGCTGCCCGAAGCGCTCGTGGTCTACGACGACAAGCTGGCCCTGGCGCTCATGGACGCGCTGCGCAACCTCCGGGTCCGGGTGCCCGAGGACCTGGGCATCATCGGCTTCGACGGGATCCCATCGGCGGCCATCTCCAACCCGCGCCTGACCACGGTGGCCACGCCGGCCGGCGAGATGGGCCGGCTTGCCGCCGCCTCGCTGATCCGCTCGATCCAGCTCGGTACCCGGCTTGACGCCGTCGTCCTGCCGCCCGAGCTGATCGTCCGCGAGAGCACCCGGACGCTGGCCCCGACGACCGCCCGCCGGGGCGGCTGATCCGCTCGATCAGGGCCGCTCGAGCATCCGCCGGCGGAGGAGCTCGAGGCTGGCATCAAAGAAGCGGACCATCCGCTGCCGCTCGGCCGGCTGGGCCACGGCCGCCAGGCCGGCAACCCAGGTCCGGGCGCCTTCGATGACCTGGGCGACGCTGGCGGCATCGTCGGGCGCGGGCACGAGCGGAGCGCCGTCCACCTCGACGTAGACCGGCGAGGTATGGGCGGCCATCGACGTCGTGAAGGCCGACTGGATCTCGCTGGCGCTCCGGCAGCGGGCGGCGATCCACGAGCCGGCCCGAACCTCGATCGTCTCGTCAATCCGCTGCTCGAGCGTGCCCAGGCTCGTGGGGCCGGTCGCGGCCACCACCCGGCCGTTGACGACCAGCTCGACCACGTTGATCACCGCCTGGCTGGCGCGCGCGACGACTGACACCGAGACCCGGCCGGCGGATGACAGGCGGACGACGTCGCCCGGCCCGTGGCCATCCACGGCCAGCTCCAGGATCGGGCCCGAGGACACGAACGTGCGCCCGGCCCGGACGGCGTCGGCCCAGCCGGCGAACGACAGCGGCCGGTCGTCGAGGAGGTGGGTGAAGGTCCGCACGGCGCCGATCGGAACCTCGGCCGACATCTTGTCGGTGCCGGCCACGATCGGCAGGCGCTCGCCCAGGTTCAGGAAGCGGTACCACTCGACCACGGCTGGATCGTCCAGCCCGGGCGACAGGGCCTGGCTCTCGATCGCGTCGATCTTGCCGGCCAGGATGTCGGCCCCGATCTCGGAGTAGGGCAGCGGGAAGTGGGCGGCGACGACGAGGCCGCCCGCCGCCCGGCAGCGATCCGCCCAATCGGCCAGCAGCACGCTCAGGGCACCGGCCAAACGGCCCTCGGGCGGCCCGCCGCTGGCGAACGGCGTGGTCGCCCGGCGCGCCCCGAGAAGGGCCAGGTGGCCCAGGACGTTCTGGCGGTTCTCGGTGCCGACCGTGATCAGGTGGCGGCCGTCGGGGTCCTGGCTCGAGCCCCACGGCAGGTCGGTCACGTTGGTGAACAGGTCGCCCCACTGGGCGGCCAGGAGGTTGACCAGCTGGACATCCTCG
Source organism: Candidatus Limnocylindrales bacterium (assembly GCA_035308745.1). Taxonomy (GTDB): domain Bacteria; phylum Chloroflexota; class Limnocylindria; order Limnocylindrales; family CSP1-4; genus Palsa-1033. The sequence goes on from DATGGC010000299.1 coordinate 12,684, forward strand.
GCCGCGGCCTGGAGGAGGGCGGTCGAGGGCGACAGGAAGTGGACGTGCGAGTCGGCGCTGATCCAGCGCCCGGCCGGCAGGTCCAGGGCGGGCTCGAGGGGCAGTCGCAGCTCGCGCGTCGCGGGATCGATCTCGAGCCGGGCGCGCAGCGGCCGGCGGGCAAAGCCGGCCACGACCTCGACCTCGACGACGCCCCGGGGCAGGTCGATCTCGAACTCACCGGGCACGTAGGCGTAGGTCGAGGAGCCGAGCACGAGGTCGGCGCCCGGGTCCTCGTAGAAGCCGGGGTTGACCTCGTCGCGGTGCCCGACGGGCGGCAGGTAGCGGCCGTCGGCGGCCGTGAACCGGATCCGGGCCGGCAGCTCCTCGCCGGTGTGCGGGTCGATGAGCTGAACCCGGACGGGGATGTCCGGTGGCGCCAGGACCTCGATCGAGCACGGGCCCGCCGCCAGCGTCGCAGGCCCGCCCGTCAGCAGCTCGTGGCCGGCCACCGACCAGCGGTCGACGCTGACGATGGCGTCCCGGGCCAGCGACAGGTCCACGACCTGCGGGCCGGGATCGGGCGCTCGATCGAGTCCCCGACCCGATCCGTGATCGCGCGGCGTGCCCCAGCCGGTTGGGCCATCGGCCGGGCCACCCGGCGCCGCCGATGGCGGGCCGGGCCGGCTCCGGATGATCGTGCCCAGATCGACGCTCGGCGGCCCACCCGCGCCGCCGACGCGGATCTGGAAGCGCGGACTGCGCAGGAGGGGATCGGCGGTCCCATTGAAGACCGTGACCCCGGCCACGATCAGGTCGCTGCCCGGCCGGCCACCGCCGAGCGACTCGAGCTCGAGGGCGACGGGCTCGGCGCCGGGTCCGAGCTCGATCGCCAGCAGCCACAGGAGGGCATCGTCGGTGGCGCTGGGCACGAAGTCCGAGACGCCGGTCTGGCTCGTGCCGTATACCCCGGGCATGATCGTCAGCGAGCCCGACTGGCCGGCCGGGGCATAGCGGCCGGGCACCTGGGCGGCATGCGGGCCGCGCCAGTCGATCACCTCGTTCTCGACATGGGGCAGGGCGGCGAACGCGGCCGAGCCCCAGCCCAGGATCCCGTCGTTGACCTCGAACCGGCGCCGGATGAGGCGCGAGGTCCGGGCCCCGGAGCGGTCGACCACGGTGTAGCGGGCGAGGGGCTCGCCGACCGGTACGACGTGCCCCAGCGCCAGCCCGGCCGGCCGCGTGCCGGCATCGTCGCGCCACGCGTCGCACAAGTGGGCGACGAGCAGATGGCTGGCCGGCCCGCTGCCGGCCAGGTCAACGGTCAGCGCACGATCGATCAGGATCCAGCGCCGCCGGGCGCCCGCGGGCCCGAGGTCGAAGGGCAGGCCATGGAAGACCTGGCGGCCCGCCGGCAGCCGGGCCAGGGCCGGTCCGTAGGTCGGATGGAACCGGCTGGCCAGCCGGTGGACGGTGGCGTTGCGCGCGGCATCGAGCGTCACGGTCCGGGCCAGCGGGCTTGCCGGGGTCATCCGCGGCGCTCGAAGTATTGACGGGCCATGGACCGGACGCTAGCATCGGGCAAACGGTTGCACAAGAG
>DATGGC010000300.1:0-7561 GCA_035308745.1 Candidatus Limnocylindrales bacterium
CCCGGCGCTCCGGCATGAGGCCCGGATGACGCCGTCAAGCTCGGTCCCGACGACGGCCGGCCGGCCGCGCTCCTCGGCCAAGCGGGCCGCGACGAGGCCGATGACGCCGATCGGCCAGGTCCCGCGGACGAGGGTGGCCGCCGCATCCCCGGGCTCCGAGGCGACCGCCGCATTGGCCTCGAGGACCGCCTTGCGGGTCATCACCCGGCGATCGACGTTGTTCGTCTCGAGCTGCTCGGCAAGGCGGGCCGCCTCGGCCGGGTCGTCGGTCAAGAGCAGGGCCGCGGCATCGGCGGCGCTGCCCACCCGGCCCGCCGCGTTGAGCCGCGGGGCGATGACGAACGAGACCGTCTCCAGGTCGACCGAGGCCGGCGTCGTTCCCGCCCGGGCCAGGAGGGCCGCCAGTCCGACGAGTGGCTCGGTCCGGATCCGCTCGAGGCCGATCCGGGCAATCGCCCGGTTCTCGCCAAGGATCGGGGCGACATCGGCGACGGTGCCGATCGCGGCGAGCTCGGCCAGGGCCAGCGCGGCGTCCGGTCCGCCGGGCAGGCCGGCCAGCAGCAGCTGGGCGACCTTGAAGGCGACGCCGCTGCCAGCCAGGCGGGGATCGGGGTAGGTCGACCCGGGCCGGTGGGCGTTCATCAGGGCATACGCGGCGGGCGGCTCGGACGGCACCCGATGGTGGTCGGTGATCAGGACGTCGATCCCGCGCCGGTTGGCCTCGGCCACCTCGGCCCCGCTCGAGGACCCGGTGTCGACCGTGATGATCACCTGGTGGCCGGCCTCGGCGGCCCGCTCGACTGCTCGAAGCGACAGCCCATGGCCCTCGTCGAGGCGGCTGGGGACGTACGGTTCCGCGGCCAGCCCGAATCGGCGCAGGGCCCGGACGAGGATCGCCAGCCCGGTCAGGCCATCGGCATCGAAGTCGCCGAAGACCAGCACGCTGCCGTGCTCCGTCCGGACCCGGGTCAGGCGCTCGAGCAGACGATCGGCATCGGGCAGGAGGGCCGGGTCATGGAGGCCGGCCCCGGCCGGGCCGAGATAGCCATCGAGCGCGGCGACGGAGTCGATCCCCCGGCCAGCCAGGATCCCGACCAGCCGCTCCGAGACGCCCTGCTCGGCGCCGCGGGCAACGAGCGCCGGGTCGAGGATGATCGGCTTTGGCAGGCGCCAGGCAAAGCGGGGTTCGAGCACGGGCCTAGGTTGCCTGGCTCATCTTCATCGGGACTGCACCACGAATGCACTGGACGCTCCAGGGCAGGCCGCCGTGACGGCTGCGCCGGACCGGCCGGACGTGGCCACCGCTCAGGACGCGGAGCGGCGGGCTGGGCGGCCGGTGGGCAGGCGGCCGCGGCGGCGGTCCTCCCAGTTCTGCCACACGACGAGGAGCGGGCTGGCATTGAAGATCGACGAGTAGGTGCCCGAGACGATCCCGATCAGGAGGGCGAGCACGAAATAGCGGATCGCCGCCCCACCGAACAGGAGCAGGGCGGTCAGGGTGATCACGACCGTCAGGCTGGTGTTGATCGAGCGACCGAACGTCTGCAGGACGGAATGGTTGACGATCTGCTCGAACGGCTCGCCGGCGTGGCGCGACTTGTTCTCCCGGATCCGGTCGTAGACCACGATCGTGTCATGGACGCTGAAGCCGATCACGGTCAGCATCGCGGTCACGAACAGGGCGTCGATCTCGACCTTGAAGAAGGTGCCCAGGATGGCGAACGTGCCGACCACCACCACCACGTCGTGGAGCAGGGCGACCAGGGCGGTGGCCCCGAACTTCACGTCGCGGAAGCGGAACGTCATCCAGGCCAGGATCCCGATCGAGCCCAGGATGACCAGCAGGATCGCCTGCTGGGTGAGCTCCTGGCTGATCACCGGCCCGACCGTCGTCAGCGTGCGCTGCGAGTCGATCGGGCCAAGGGCGGCCTGCAGCGCGGTCGCGATCTCGCCGAACTTGCCGCTGGTCGGCAGGGTCTGGTTGCCGAGCACCGGAGCCGGGCTGGGACTGGCGCTCGGATTCGGGCTGGACGACGCGGTCGCCGCTCCGGCCGATGACGACGGCGCGGGCGAGGGCGTGGGACTCGGCGATGCGCTCGGGGCCGGGCTGGGCGAGGCGCTCGGGGCCGGGCTGGGCGAGGCGCTCGGTGCCGGGCTGGCGCTCGAGCCGGGGCTGCCACTGGCGCCAGCCGAGGCAGCCGGGCTGGCTGAAGGGATCGGCGTCGGGGGCGGCGTGCCCAGGGCGGCCGTCTTGGTCTCGATCTGGTAGTAGCCGTCGCTGGTCGAGAGGACCTCGGCGTCGGCGATCCCGTGGGCGACGAAGATCGTCTTGATCTGGTCGGCGGTCACTGCCGGATCCTTGAACCGGATCTCCCAGGTCGTGCCGCCGGTGTAGTCGATCGAGAACTGGAGGCCGACCGAGCCGCTGGTGATCGGGGTCAGCAGGATGAAGATCAGGCCCGGGATCGTCAGCAGGCCGGAGAACAGGAAGAACCAGCGCCGCTTGCCGATGACATCAAACACGCGCGCGGGCCTCGCGTCGCGGCCGGCCGGTGAAGCGGCCCAGGAACTCGTCGTCACGCATCCCGAACAATGACGCCTTCTGGAAGGCGGGCACGCGCACGATCACCCGCAGGATCGTCCGGGTCACGACGATCGCTGTGAACATCGAGACGAGGATGCCCAGGATCAGGACCAGGGCGAAGCCCTTGATCGTGGGCGAGCCGAAGCTGTACAGGATCGAGGCCGTGATCAGGCTCGACACGTTCGAGTCGAGGATCGAGTTCCAGGCCCGGCTGAAGCCCGCCTCGATCGCCGAGACGAGCGACTTGCCCGAGCGCAGCTCTTCCTTGGTCCGCTCGAAGATCAGGATGTTGGCGTCGACGGCCATGCCGATCGAGAGCACGAAGCCGGCGATCCCGGCCAGGGTCAGGGTGACCGGGATGAACCGGAAGAGGGCGTAGACGACCAGCGCGTAGTAGACCAGCGCCGCATCGGCCAGCAGGCCGGGCAGGCGGTAGTAGATCAGCATGAACAGGAAGACCAGGGCAATCCCGATCGCCCCGCCGAGCAGGCTCTGGCTGAGGAACGAGGCGCCCAGGGTGGCGCTGATCGTGGTCCCCTGGACTTCCCGGATCTGGAACGGCAGCGAGCCGTACTTGAGGACCGTGACCAGGTTGTTGACCTCGGCCTGGGCGCCGCTGCCGGTCCCCACCGTGATCTCGCCGTGGCCGCCGGGGATCGGCTGATTGATGCTCGGCGCGGAGATGACCGTGCCGTCGAGGACGATCGCGAAGAAGTTGCCCACGTTATTGGTGGTGTAGGTTCCGAACTTCGCGGCCGCGTCGCTGTCCAGGTCGAAGTCGACGACCGGCGAGCCGTTCTGGTCGGTGGCGGCCACCGCCGAGGTCACGGCCGTTCCGCCGAAGAGCGGCACCAGGCTGGGATCGTTGGGTAACGGCTCGTTCTGGGTCACGCCGTTCGGGCCACCGGTGGCCGTCGTGCTGGCGGTGCCGTACGTCGCCGGCGGCAGCGGGATGAACTGGAGGAGGCCGGTCTGGCCGACCAGCTGGGTGATCGCCTCCTCGTCGCTGACACCCGGCAGCTCGACGACCACCCGGTCGGTGCCCTGGGTGACGACTTCGGGCTCGGCCACGCCGATCGAGTTGACCCGCCGCTCGATGATGTCCCGGATCGTGTTCATCGCGTCGGCGTCCGGCGCCACGCCGTTGTTCGGCAGGGCCTGGTATTCGACCCGCACCCCGCCCTCGAGATCGAGGCCCAGCTTGGTCTCGACGATCGGGTTGGTCGCGGTCGAGCCGCTCAAGCTGGGCAGCCGCAAGCCGGGCCAGAAGTCGAGGACGAGGGCGAAGATCCCGATGATCAGGATCAGGTAGGGACCGGCTCTGCGCATCGCGCCGGACAATAGCAGAAGCGGGGGTCCTAGGCCTCCAGGGTCGCCTTGATCCGGCCGGCCAGGGCCGGGCCGATGCCCGGGACCGCGGCGATCTGCTCGACCGGCGCATCGCGGATCCGCTTGGTCGAGCCGAAGACCCGCAGGAGGGCCTGCTTCCGCTTCGGGCCGACGCCGGGCAGGTCGTCGAAGACCGAGCGCACCGCGGCTTTGGCCCGCAGGTCGCGGTGGTAGGTGATCGCGAAGCGGTGGGCTTCATCGCGCAGGCGCTGGACCAGGTACAGCGCGGCCGAGGTCGGCGGCAGCAGGATCGGGTCGGACCGGCCGGGCAGGAAGAGCTCCTCGCGCTCCTTGGCCAGACCGGCCAGGGGCACGTCGTCGAGGCCCAGCTCGGCGAAGACCTCGGCCGCGGCGCTCACCTGGCCCTTGCCGCCGTCGACGATGACCAGGTCGGGCAATCGCCAGCGGAGCTCCTCGGCACTGCCCTCCTCGGCCACCGACGCGCGACGGAAGCGCCGCCGGAGGACCTCCTGGTGACTGGCGAAGTCGTTCGGGCCGTCGACCGACTTGATCCGGAAGCGGCGGTAGTCCCCCGTCCGCGGCTTGCCATCCTCGAAGACGACCATGCTGGCGACCGACTGGGCGCCTTGGAAGTTGCTGATGTCGTAGCACTCGATCCGGAGCGGCGGGTTGGCCAGGCCGAGGGCCTCGCCAAGCTCGGTCAGGGCGCCCAGGGTCTTGCCCTGGTCGGCCAGCCAGCGGACCTGCTCGCGATCGAGGGTCTCGGCCGCGTTGCGCTGGGCCAGCTCGAGCAGCTGGCGCTTCTCGCCGCGCTGCGGGACCCGGAGGTGGACCGGCCCACCCCGGCGGTCGGCCAGGAACGCCTCCATGTCGGTCGATTCGGCCGGCAGGGCAGCGACCAGGACCTCGGGCGGCACGCTGGCGGCACGAGCGTAGTACTGGAGCAGGAAGCCGTTGAGAACCTCATCGTCGGGCACGTCGCGAGGCGCCTCGAGCAGGAAGACGTCGCGGCCGACCATCGCCCCGCCGCGCACCGCGAAGAGCTGGACGGCGGCCTGGTTGTCGCGCCGGGCCAGGCCGATCAGGTCGAGCGTGGTCCGGGCGAAGGCCGCCATCTTCTGGCTCTCCATCGTCCGCCCGATCGCCCGGACCTTGTCGCGCAAGGCCGCCGCCCGCTCGTAGTCCGTCCGCTCCGAGGCCGCCTCCATCTCGCTGGTCAGGCCGGCCAGGAGGGTCTCCTGGCGACCCTCCAGGAAGAGCTCGATCTGGGCGATGTCGCGCCGGTAGGCCTCCTTCGAGATCGTCTCGATGCATGGGCCCTGGCAGCGCTTGATGTGATAGAGCAGGCAGGGCCGGGCGAGGGCGCGCTTGCCTTCGGTGATCTCGATCGTGCAGGTCCGGAACGGGAAGAGCCGCCGGATCAGGTTCATCGACTCGTCGACCGACGAGGCCGAGGCGTACGGGCCGAAGTAGCGGCTGCCGTCGTTGATCAGCTTGCGGGTCCGCTCGACCCGCGGGAAGTCGTCGGCCAGGGTGATCTTGATGTACGGGTAGCTCTTGTCGTCCTTGAGCCGGACGTTGAACCGGGGCTGGTAGCGCTTGATCAGGTTCGCTTCGAGCAGGAGCGCTTCCGAGACCGAATCGGTCAGGGTCGTCTCGACGTCGGCGACGCGATCGATCACGCTCCGGATCAGGTGGACCTCGCCGGCCGGGCTTTGCTTCTGCCAGTAGCTCCGGACCCGGTTGCGCAGGCTCTGGGCCTTGCCCACGTACAGCACGTCGCCCCGGCTGTCCTTCATCAGGTACACGCCGGGCCGGTCGGGCAGCTTGCGCAGGGTCGCTTCGAGCTGGGGGGTCACGTTCCGATCGTACCCCGATAACGGGCGAGTGAGTCCCGGCCGCCACGCTGGCCAGATGGCTGGCCACCCGTCCGTCTTGGAACGACTCGAGCGCCTCGCCCCGGATCAACGCGCGGCGGCGACCGCACCGCCCGGGCCCATCCTGTGCCTGGCCCCGGCCGGCAGCGGCAAGACCACTACGCTGGTCGCCCGGATCGCCTGGCTGGTCGACGGCGGCGCCGATCCCGCCACCGTCGGCGCAATCACCTTCAACCGCCGGGCGGCCGCCGAGCTGGGCGAGCGGCTGGGCAGCGCCCTCTCGCCGCTCGGCCTGGCCCCCGGCGCCGTACGGGTTCGAACCTTCCACGCCCTCGGCCTCGAGATCCTGCGCGACGCCACCGGCCGGACGCCCGCGATCGCGGATCGCCGCGGGCTCACCGCGCGCCTGTTTCCCGACCTTGACGACGAACGGCTGGCCTCGCTCGATACCGCGATCTCGCGGCTCAAGGTGGAGCTGGGCGTGTCCGCCGCCGACATCGCGGCTGATCCGGAGGCCGGGCCGATCGCCGTGCGCTTCACGACCTACCAGCAGGCCCTGAACGAGCGCGGCGAGCTCGACTTCGACGACCTGATCCTGGCGGCCATGGAGGCCCTCGCGTCCGATCCCGCCCTGCTCGCCCGGTGGCGTCAGCGCTGCAGCCAGCTCCTCGTCGACGAGATCCAGGACGTCGACCGGTCGCAGCTCGAGCTCGCCCTGGCGCTGGCGGCGCCGGCCAACCGGATCTTCCTGGTCGGCGACGACGACCAGTCGATCTATGGCTGGCGGCTGGCCGACGTCCGCCGGATCTTCGGGCTGGCCAGCCGGCTGCCGGGCCTCGAGCGCCACGCCCTAGTCACGAACTACCGGTGCCCGCGGCCGGTGGTCGAGCGCTCGCTCCGGCTGATCGGCGCCAACCGGGAGCGATTCGCGAAGTCGGTCGAGGCCGGGCCAGGTGCCGCTGGCCGGCTCGTCCTGGCACCGGACGCGGACGTCGACCACGAACGAATCGGCCGCGTCCTCGACTCGTGGCCGGCGGGCGACGCCAGCCGGGCCGTGATCGCTCGGACCAACCACGAGCTGATTCCCGCGGCCACGGCCGCCGTCGAGCGTGGGATCGCGTTCAGCGCCAGCGGCCTGGCCCTGCCGCTCGAGGCCGCCGGGCTCGACCCAGCCCTCGCAATCCTCGAAGCGGACGCGGCGGGTGAACCGGACGTGCCGCTCCTCGTCCGGATCGGACGGATCCGGGCCACGGGGGACGAACGACTCGGGTTGGCCTGCGACCTGCTCCTCGGCTGGGCACCGCGCTATCCGGGCCGTGGCGCGCTGCGCGCGGCGATCGAGGCGGCGCGCGGCACGCTCGCCGGACTGCGGACCGAGTCGGCCCAGCTCAACCTGGCAACGGCGCACGCGGTCAAAGGCCTCGAGTTCGACCACGTCCTGGTGTTGATGGATGCCGACCGGTTCCCCAGCGGGCGGGCGCTCGATGACGCCCCGCAGCCGGAACGGGTCCTCGAGGAGGACCGGCGCCTCGCCTACGTTGCCTGGACCCGGGCGCGACGCTCCCTGACCCTGCTCTACGACCCCGGCGCGCCGTCCCGATTCCTGCTCGAGGCGTTCTCGCCGGACGAGCTCGGTTGACGGCCGGCCGGGGTCGCCGCTAGCGTCGTCCGATGGCTGGCTCGCTGCCGATCTCGGCCCTCCTCTCGCAGGCCTTCGTGGCGTTCACGATCGAGGGCGATAACGAGTTCG
>DATGGC010000301.1:0-5642 GCA_035308745.1 Candidatus Limnocylindrales bacterium
TGGGTCTCCCAGGCGGGGATCGCGGACGCGCCCGGATGCAGGGGCCGGAGCGACGACGACGGCCGCACCGACGAACTCCGGCACAGGACGGACGCCGGCCACCGGCCAAGCGCCTGAGCACGCCGACGAGCCATGAGCGCGACGGCGATCAGCCGGCGCTCGGACTGACGCCGCCGGCGGCCATTCGGACCGTCGCGCCCGAGGAAGCCGAGGCAGGCGTTGGCCTCGGCCCGGAGACTGCCGCCCGGATCGACCTGATCGTGGCCGGGTTCATCGAGGCAATTGGCCGTCTCGATCCGCACAGCACCGAGTTCGGCCGCCGGATCGACGAGGTCAATCGCCTCGGGGAGCGCGAGATCCTGGCGACGTCGACGATGAGTGCCCGGCTCCTCGAGCGGCCTGCCCAGGCCGTCTCCTGGGTCCTGGGTGGCAAGGCTCCGATTGCCCGCAACCTGATCGAGCTCCGGAAGCTTGTCGAGTCGCTCGATCCGGAGCGCCGTGACCTTGATCCGGCCGATTCACGCGGATGGCAGCGCTACCTGGAGGACTATGCGAGCGCCCAGTCACGCCTCCAGGAGATCACCTGGGCGCTGACCGACAGTCGCGATCGGCTGCTCGCGGAGAATGCCGCGCTCGGCCAGGAAGAGCGTGCGTTGTGGACGGAGATGGAGACCCTCCGCGAGTACGCCCATCTCGCGCGTAGTCTGGACGCGGGACTCCAGGAACGGATCGACGAGTTGGCGGCGCGCGAACCGGAGCGAGCCCGGGCCCTCAGGTCGGACGTCCTGTTTCCGGTCCGCCAGCGTCTCCAGGCGATCCTCACCCAGCTGGCCGTCGCGGTGCAGGGCGATGCGGCGTTGCGGATCGTCCAGCAAAACCATCAGGAGGTGGTCCGGGCGATCAACGCTGCCACGACCACGACGACGGCCGCGCTCCGAACGGCAATCCTGGTCGCCCAGGCGGTCGCCGCTCAGCGGCTGATCGCCGAGGGGCTCAGAGCTGTCGGTCCCATCGCCCAGGCCGATCGAATGGGAGCGACGACCGTCGGTACGGATATGACCGCCCTCCGAGGCTCGTGGGATCGGGCGGTCTCGACCCTCGACGAGATCGACGCCTATTCGGCAGCCGCCCGCCAGGCGATGAAGGCGACGCTTCGCGACCTGACGGACCAGGTCCGGCGATCCCGCGCTTCCGCCGGCGCCCTCGAGGTGCCTCAGCCGATCGAGGCTTCGACCCTGCGGCTCTAGCCGGTCCCGAAGATGTTCCGGTCGAGGAAGTCGTTGCGGAACTTGCCGGTCGGGTCGTGGCGCTCGGCGAGCTCGACGAAGTCGGGCAGGCGCGGGTAGACGGAGCGAACGGCTGCGGGGGCGATCGAGAACAGCTTGCCCCAATGCGGCCGGGGCGAGAACGGCGCGAGCGCGGCCTCGATCACCGGCAGCAGGGCACGGACATGGTCCCAGTCGGGCTGCCAGGTGAAGTGGATCCCGACCGATGCCCGCTCGGATGCGGTGCTCAGCCACAGGCCGTCGGCGGCGATCGTGCGGATCTCCGAGACCTGGATCAGGGGCTCGATCTGCCGGCGGAGGGCCGCCACGGCGAGCAGCGCGTCGACGGCGTGCCTGCGTGGGACGAGGTACTCGGTCTGGAGCTCCTCGCCGGCGCTCGGCGTGTGGTCGAGGCGAAAATGCGGCATCCGCTCGTGCCACGGACCAGTGATCCCGAGCTGCTCGGTCAGCGCGTCGGCCGGCATCCGCCGGATCGGGTGGATCTTCTCGGTGGCCCGGACCGCCCCGAAGACCTGGGCCGGCGGATCGAACGGCACGCCGGCCACGACCCGGCGCTTCAGCCAGAGCTGCTCAAACAACGGACCATGCCATTCGGTGAACAGGCTGACGCTGTCGGCCAGGGCGCTGATCTCGTCGAAGTGCTCGGCGACCTGGCTCAGCGCGACGCCTTCGTACAGGTCCTGGCGCATCTGGAACGTGGGCTGGACCTCCAGCGTCAGGCCCGTCACGACGCCCAGGCCGCCGAGCGCGACGACGGCGCCCGGGAAGCCGCCCGCCGCGTCCGCTCGATCGAACCGGACGAGCTCGCCGCCGCCGGTGACGACCTCCAGCCCGGCCACCGCCGTGGCCAGGTTGCCCGACCGATCGCCCGACCCGTGGGTGGCGGTTGCACAGGCACCGGCGACGGAAATGTGAGGCAGCGACGCCAGGTTATGGAGGGCGAAACCGTCGGCGTGGAGGCGGACCGCCAGCTCACCGTAGCGCACTGCGCCGTCGACCCGGACCAGGCTCGCGGTCCGATCGAGCTCGTAGACCTGGGGCAGCTCGGCCAGCGACACGTGGGTCCCGGTCGTGTCGGCGATATCGTTGAACGAGTGCCGAGAGCCAAGGGCCCGGAGCCGCGGCGCCGTCCGGACGATCGATTGGAGCTCGTCGAGCGAGCGGGGTGCCTCGACCCGTGCGGCCCGGTACGCGTAGTTGCCGGCCCAGTTCTTCATCGGCCAAGCCTAGCGTCCGGGCCAACTTGATTCCGTCGTTCGGCACGCCCAAGTTCATCGGGGATCTGGACATCGCCGGCGCCGTCCGGGGCGCCATCTGACGACATCCGAGCCTCGCAGGCAGCGATGCCCACGCTGGGTTAGCCTCGAAGCGTGACCGAAGACACGACGATCGCCCTGCGGGCGACGGGGTTGGGCCGCCAGTTCGGCGCGGCCTGGGCCGTCCGCGGAATGGATTTCGAGGTCCAGCGCGGCCGCGTCCTGGGGCTCCTGGGGCCGAACGGGGCCGGCAAGACAACCACCGTCCGGATGCTGACCGCCTTGATCGAGCCGACCGAAGGCACCGCCACGATCGACGGCTTCGACGTCCGGACGCAGCCCGACGAGGTCCGCGCCCGGGTGGGCATCCTGACCGAGACCCCGGGCCTCTACGACAAGCTGACCGCCGAGGCGAACCTCGACTTCTTCGGCCGGCTGTACGGCCTCGACGCGGGGACCCGTGCCGAGCGAATCGAGCACTACCTGCGCCTGTTCTCGCTGTGGGACCGCCGCCGTGACGTGGCCGGCACCTTCAGCAAGGGCATGAAGCAGAAGCTGGCGATCGCCCGGGCCTTGATCCACGATCCCGCCGTCATCTTCCTCGACGAGCCCACCGCGGCGCTCGACCCCGAGGCCGCCTACGTCGTTCGCGAGGCGATCGAAGGGCTCCGGCAGGCGGGCCGGACGATCGTGCTGGCGACCCACAACCTGGACGAGGCCGATCGACTGTGCGACGAGGTCGCGTTCGTCCGGGGCGGCCTGCTTCGGATCGATTCGCCGGCTCGGCTGCGCGGTTCGCTGGCGGGCGGCCAGGTCGAGATCCGGCTGGCCGACCGGGCGGCGGATGACGGGCTGCTGGCGATCGCGACGGGGACCGAAGGCGTGAGCTCCGCCCATTTCGACGGGGATCGGCTGGTGGTCGATGCGGCGGAGCCCTCGAACATCACCCCGGCCCTGGTCCGGGCCCTGGTCACGGCCGGTGCGGCGATCCTCGAGGTCCGGCCCGCCGCGACGTCGCTCGAGTCGGTCTACTTCGAGGTGATGGGCGTCCAGCCCGGCGCGAACGGCGAGGCCGCCTGATGCGCCGCCGAATCGTGATGACCATCCTCCGGCGTGAGTTCTCCGAGACGATCCGCAACCGCCTGCTGCTGGCCACCATCCTGATCCCGCCCCTGCTGCTGACCGTGGCTCCGCTCCTGCTGGGCAGCGTGGTGGGTGCCCACAGCCTGCCGCCGGACCTGGCCAAGGCGGTCATCGCCCAGCGGCCCGAATGGGCGAGCTTCAGCCCGTCGGAGCTCGCCGGCGCCTTCGCCGTCCAGCAGTTCCTGGCGTTCTTCCTGCTCATGCCGGCCTACATCCCGCTGGCGATCGCAACGTTCTCGATCATCGGCGAGAAGCAGGCCCGCAGCCTGGAACCGGTCCTCGCGGCGCCGATCAGGACCAGCGAGCTGCTGGCGGGCAAGGCGCTGGCGGCCCTGCTCCCGGGCGTCGCGGCCGGCTGGCTGACCTACCTCGTGTTCATCTCGCTCGCCTCCGTCGTCTACGGCCCGCACTTGTTCGTGGTCGTCTCGGATCCCAGCTGGCTGTCGGGCGTCTTCGTCCTGGGCCCCGCCGTGGGCCTTGTCTCGGTGGTCGCCGGTGTGATCGTCAGCGCCCGGGTCAACGACCCGCGGGTCGCCCAGCAGATCGGCGGCGTGGTGATCGTGCCGATCATCGCCGTGACCCTCCTGCAGGCCACCGGCACCCTCCTGGTTGGTGCGTCGGGCTATCTCCTGCTGGCGGTGATCGTCACGGCCATCGGCCTGGCCGGACTGCGCCTCGGAGTCCGCCTGTTCGAGCGCGAGGCGATCCTCACGCGCTGGCGCTGAGCCACTAGGCTTCGAACGTGGAGCCCATTCCTTTTGCCTTGATCGGTGGCGGCTGGCGGGGCGCCTTCTTCGAGCGCGTCGCGGCCGCCTTGCCGGATCACCTCCGGCTGACCGGCCGATACTCCCGGCGTGCACCCGCCGGCAGCCCGTCGGTTGACGAGCTGCTCGACACGCAACCCGCGTTCGTCGTCCTGGCGGTCTCCCGCGAGGCGACCCCCAGTCTGCTCCACGAGCTGGCCGAGCGCGGTGTCGCGGTCCTGGTCGAGACACCGCCGGCGGCTCACCTCGATGGGCTGCGTGGTCTCGCGCCGCTGGCCCGCCACGGCCCCCGGATCCAGGTCGCCGAGCAGTACCGCTTCCAACCGCTCCACGCCGCTCGACTGGCGATCGTGGCTGGCGGCCGTCTCGGCGCGATCAGCGAGGCCCAGGTCTCGGTCGCCCACGGCTACCACGGGATCGACCTGATCCGCCGCTTGCTGGGCGTCGTCCATGAGCCGGTCACGATCACCGCCCGGCGCTTCGAATCGGTGGTGATCGCCGGTCCGGACCGGGCGGGTCCGCCGGCCGAGGAGCGCGTCGTGCGTGATCCGCAGGTCCTCGCGACGTTCGACTTCGGTGACCGGTTGGGGATCCTCGACTTCGCCGATGAGCAGTACTTCTCGTGGATCCGCGGCCGGCGCCTGCTCGTGCGGGGTGAACGGGGTGAGATCGACGGCCACGATGTCCGCTGGTTGACCGACCACCGGACGCCGGCCCGCGTCCGGCTCGAGCGCCATGACACCGGCCACGACGGCAACCTCGAGGGCCTCTATCTCGATGGGATCACGGCCGGCGCCGAGTGGATCTATCGCAACCCGTTCGGCACGGCCCGCCTCACCGACGATGAGCTCGCGGTCGCAAGCTGCCTGGTGGGGATGCCCGCCGCGATCGACGGCGGGCCGGATGTCTGCTCGCTGGCCGACGCGGTCCATGACCGCTACCTCGACCTGCTCGTCGAGCAGGCGATCCTGACCGGCGGGCCCGTCCGAGCCGAGGGTCACCTGTGGGCGCCGGGCTAGGCCAGGGCTGGTGCCGGACGTTGCCAAATTCCACCGAGGGCCGCGTTATTGCGAGATTCAGCCCCGATTCGGGCTGCGGGGTGCAGTGTCAGCTCCCAACTCGTGCGTGGCCGGGATGCGTGAGCGACTGACCAGTCCCCAATCCGGAGGAGATCCGACCATACGGCCGCTGGG
>DATGGC010000302.1:0-1537 GCA_035308745.1 Candidatus Limnocylindrales bacterium
CTTGCACAGGCCGCCGACGGGTCGATGGTCGTGAACCCGGCGGTCGTCTGGGCGCCACGATGATCTCCCAGAGGTAGTGATCGACTGCAGTGTCAGCGGACCACCGAATTCTTCGAACCCCGTCACGGTCGACGTCGGATGATGGATCGCGCCACCTGCTCGACCGCTCGCCATTGGCCGCCACAGTTGGAGCGGCGTGCGCAACGGACAGACACCGCGGCGTCAGGGCCGGGCTCCCTTGGGGAGGCCGACTGGTTCTGGGGCGGCCCCCGGCCTACGGACGGTAGACGTGGATGGCTGTGCCATCGGGGTACGTGTTCGATTCGACAAGTGCGAGTCGCAGCGGCGCCGGCAGGTCCTTGCAGAGCGGTAGTCCTCGGCGGCCGCATGCCGATCTGGTCGACGTACCGCCCCGTCGTCACCGGGTCGCGGGAGTGGAGGCCGTCCAGACTGGGGGGCGAGGATGACGCTCATCCACGACGAGATGGACGACATGTCTGAACTGGTGCTCGAATCCGGCAGAGAGGCACGGAAGGCCGGGGCCATTCGCCCCGGCCTTCCGTTGCAGCCACCGGCCAGCGCAGTCGCACGGTTGGCGCTACGACTGCGCCGCTTTGATACCTGGCAGGGTCTGGGTTCCTTCGATGCGAACAGCAGACAGCGCGGCCGGGTCGAGGCCGAGCAGCGACAGGACCGTCGGCGCCACTTGGGTGGTCTCGACCGAGGTGGAGACGACCTGGCTCTTGACGCCGGGCCCGTTGACGACCATCAGCACGTGGCGGTCGTCGACGTTCATGCCGCCGTGCTCGGCGAGCTTCTTGCCCGGCCCGGTGTAGACGACGCCCGGCTGGACCTCGCCGAACACGTCGGGGTAGTGGCCGTTGTCGGTCGCCACGCCGAAGAAGTTGGCGGCGTCCGCGCCGGCCCAGATGGTTGCCAGGCCCGCGTGCTCCACCTGTACGGGCTGCTTGTTGACGTCGAAGCCGGTGACGGTCATGCCCCACAGCTCGCTCTTGACGAAGTTCGCGGCGGCCTGCGACCGGTCGGACAGGTACGACTGCCACAGGTCGTCGTTGGTGCCGGCGACGATCAGGGTGGCGCCGGGGTGCGTCGTCGCCCAGTCGCTGTTGATCTTGCCGACGATCGGGCCGTCGTTGATCGTGACCAGCTGGCGGGGGTCGATCGGCGACTGGCCGTGCTTGGCCGTGATGATGATTGTCGTCGAATTGGCCAGGCCGTCCTTGTGGATCTCGGAGACCATCCGGCCGAGCTGGGCGTTGACGTAGTCGAGGGCGCTCGAGACCACCGGGCCGGGCACGAGCTGGCCGTTGACCAGTTGGTAGCCGCCGGGCTGGGGGGCGCTCGTGGTGTAGTTGCCATTCGCGTCGGGGCCGATCAGCGTGGCAGAGTCGCTCGGGATCTTCTGGGCGACCGACAAGGTCTGGAAGTTCATGCCGAAGATCGCCGGGGTGCCGACCTGGGCCTTGCCCGAGTGGTCAAGGCCGTTGATCTCATTCAGGATGGCCTGGACCTTGTA
>DATGGC010000303.1:0-2432 GCA_035308745.1 Candidatus Limnocylindrales bacterium
TTGCGGGACTGGCTGGGATCAGCCCTTCTGATGGGTGCGCTTCGGGTCGTGGTCGAGACGGGCCTGGCGGGCATCGTTGGCGAGCTGGTGCTGCCGCGCTTCGCGCTCGATGTCCGAGTTGCGGGCCTTGGCCAGGCGCATCGAGGATCCCGCGTCGGGCATCCAGTGGCCCTCGACGTCTTCCTCGCCGGCGACGCGCGTCTTGGCAACGCTCTCGCCAGGCCCGAAGCGGGCCTTCATGGCGTGACCTTCGACGTCGTCCTCGCCGGTCACCCGGGCCTTGGGCGTCGCCCGCGTCTTCGCCACCTCGTCGGGGGTGAACCTGGCCTTCAGGCCATGGCCCTCGACGTCGTCCTCGCCGGTGATGCGCGCCCTGGGCGTCGCCCGCGTCTTCGCCACTTCGTCAGGCACCATCCGGGCCTTCAGGCCGTGACCCTCGACGTCGTCCTCGCCGGTGATACGCGCCTTGGCGTTCTTCAACTTGTACTCGTCGGGTGTGTTCTTCGCCTTCGGCATCGTAATCTCCTTGTCCCCGCCGGTGGCCCGGTGGTGCCGCCGGTGATCCGGGGCTGTGCGCCAATCTTGGCTGACGGTGCTGGGCGAGTCCAGCGATTTCAGCGACGCCCGGGCTGTCGTCTTGGTGACAATCCGGACGTCCGATGCGGATCGGTACCGGCTACCAGCCTACTGCCGGGTGACCGGCCGCATCGGGTAGACGCCGACGATGATCGGGGCCTCGGGATCCAGCTGGAGCTCATAGCCCACTTCGCCGGCCCGGACCAGGTCGCCCAGGATCCGACCTTCCCGCTGGGGCAGGCCGACGAAGATCCGGCCACCCTCGAGCTGGAAGCCGGTCACGTCGTCGTCGGCGGTCTCGATCCCGAACCGGCGCCGGATCTCGTGGACCGGCAGGTACGCCCGGCTCTTGATGAACCGGCGCAGCTGGGCGGGCGTGCAACCGCCGCCCGGACCGCCCGGCTCGTCCACGACCGCGCTGGTGACGGTCGGCAGCTGCAGGCTGACCATGGGCATGACCGGCGCCGCCTCGGGGATCCGGACCGGCTCGGCCGGAGCCGCCTCAGGCACGGCCAGCTGGACGCGCTGCGGCCCGTCGGGGCTGACCGGCGGTGCGTTCCGACGCGGCTCGCTGGGGCGATGACGAGAGCGGCGGCTCATCGGGCGAGCCGCGATGGTTGTGCTGACATTGGTCCGATCGACTGGTGGCGATCGCCCCTTCGGGTGGGCGTTCCGATCGACCGATGATACCCCGCCGCGTTCATTGACCCGTCAGCACGCCGGCGCCAGAGGGCGCTCAGCGCCCGTCGACCACCTGCAGGTCGAGCGGCGAGCGATTGAGGACCATCGGTCCGGCCGGCCCGCAGACCACGATGTCCTCGAGCCGGGCGCCGTAGCGGCCCTCGAGGTAGATCCCGGGCTCGACGCTGAACGCGTAGCCGGCCCGCAGCGGCTCATCGTTGCCGGCCACCAGGTAGGGCTCCTCGTGGGCCTCGAGGCCGATCCCGTGGCCCAGGCGGTGGAAGAAGTTCGGCCCGTAGCCGGCGTCGGTGATGATCGAGCGGGCCGTGGCGTCGAGCTCCTGGCAGCCGATGCCGGGTCGGACCGCGGCGCTGGCCGCCGCCTGGGCCGCCTGGAGCACTTCGTACAGGCGCAGGAAGTCCGGGTCGGGACCAGTGGCCGGATCGCCGCCGCCGACCCAGATCGTGCGGGTCGTGTCCGAGGTGTAGCCCTCGACCGTCCCGCCGATATCGAGGACGACCGGCTCGCCGGCCCGGATCCGGCGCTCGCTGGGCTCGTGGTGGGGCGAGGCGCTGTTGGGGCCCGAGCCGACGATGGCGAACTCGGCCTGCTCGTGGCCCTCGGCCACCAGCCGCTCGCGGATCTCGCGGCTGACGTCGGCCTCGGTCCGCCCGATCAGGTGGCCCCGGCTGACCTGGCCGATCACCCGGTCGGCGGCCTCGGCCGCGAGGCGGAGGAGGGCCACCTCGTCGTCGTCCTTGGCCATCCGGAGCTGGCGGGTGACGGTCGTGGCGAGCTCAAACGTGGCCGTCGGCAGGGCCGCCTGGAGGCGGAGCAGGAAGGCGGCCCACAGCCGGTCGTTGATCGCCAGCCGGCGCAGCTCGGGCGCCGGGCGGCCGAGCTCGGCGGCGAGGCGGCCGACCAGGATCGCGATGGCGTCTTCGGTCTCGTCGGTGGTCAGCACCTCGAGCAGGCCGGCGCCGACCGCCGCACTGGCGCGGGCCGAGCTGATCTCGAGCCGGGGCACGACCAGGACCGGGGCGCCACGGGCGGGCAGCGCCAGCATGGTCAGGCGCTCGAGCGGCATGGCCGCGTAGCCGGTCAGGTAGCGCAGGTCGGCGCCGACTCCGATCAGGAGCGCATCGAGCCCGGCCGCGGCCGTCAGGCGGGCGGCC
>DATGGC010000304.1:0-1623 GCA_035308745.1 Candidatus Limnocylindrales bacterium
TGCTTCCCGATGGAGCGAACCGGGCGGTCGTCAGCTGGCTGGCGGTCCGCTGACCGCCTGGGTCAGGCCGTGACGGCCTGGGGTTCGTGGCTGACGAGGAAGTCCGGCTCAGCGGGCACCATCACGCCCAGCATCTTGTGGATCGTGAGGAGATGGACGCAGCTGCCCCAACTCTCGAAATAGTGGCAGGTGCAGCGCCACTTTCCGGACAGGAGGGTGATCTCGTGCGTGTCGTTGTCGCCCCGGAAGGTCAGGGACAGCTGGTTGATCGAAACCCGATCGAGCTCGCGGGCATAGCGATTGGCCTTCTCGACCTTGCCGATGAGCGAACTGTGCATGCGCCTGGACCTCCATCGCCCGTGACGTTGGGCGCTGTCGAGGCCGCCGTCCGATCCTGCACGATCGACCGGTGATGGCGGTCGTTGGACCGACGATACACCCGCCCGTCTAGGGGTTGTTCGTCATCTGCCGCGGCCTACGGAGCGCTGGTCCCCTGCCGGCCGTAGTCATCCTCGAGCCGGACCACGTCGTCGAGCTCGGGCGTCGAAACCTCGACCAGCTCGGTCAGCTCGAGCGCCTCGAAGCGATGGATCCGGCCGGTCGGGACCCGGCGATGATCGCCCGGGCCCATCTCGATCCGGTCCATGGTCCCATCCGCGTTCTCGAGCCAGAGGGCCATCCGGCCGGCGATGACCAGGATCGACTCGTCCTTGTGGATGTGCTTCTGGAGCGACAGTCGCTTGCCCGCCTCGATGACGATCAGCTTGCCGACGTAGTGGTCGGTCTGGGTCCAGATCAGCTCGTGGCCCCAGGGCTTGGGGACGCGCCGATCGGCCTCAGGCGGCACGGACGAGCGCCTCACCGGCGTTGACCATGGCGTCCCGGATCTCGCCCGAGACGGCTTCGGTGTAGACCCGCACGAGCGGCTCGGTGCCGCTGAACCGGATCAGCATCCAGGAGCCATCGGCGGTGAAGAACTTGAAGCCGTCATTGGTCGTCAGGGCGTCGGTCCTGACCACCGGCGCGCCGGCCAGGCTGGCCGGGGCATGCGCCTTGAGCTCGACCATCAGCCGTTCCTTGACCGCCGGGTAGAGGCCCGCCTCGACGTGGACGTCGATCCGGCGATAGAACGATGGCCCGGCCAGCTCGTGGAAGGCTGCCAGGGCCTTCGACACCGGCCACCGCCCGGCCGCCTTCTCGCGCAGGAAGAGATCGAGCAAGAGCAGGTCGGCGTACACGCCGTCGCGCTCGGGCAGGTGCATCCCGAAGCCGTAGCCCCCCGATTCCTCGGCGCCCATCATCGCCCCGGTCTCGATCATCTTGGGGCCGATGAATTTGAAGCCGACCGAGGTCTCGTAGACGGGGATGTTGTAGTGCTTGCCGAGACGGAGGGCCATCGAGGTGTTGTTGACGCTCTCGACGATCGGGTCGCGCCAGCCACGGTGCTCGGCCAGGTAGTACATCAGCAGCCCGGTCACCTCGAGCTGGTGGATGAAGTTGCCCTGCTCGTCGGCCGCCCCGGCCCGGTCCGCGTCGCCATCCAGGAGGAGGCCCATGTCATAGCCGCCGCCGGCCAGGATGCCCAGCGCCTCGTCCACGTTGGGCCGGATCGGCTCGGGGTTG
>DATGGC010000305.1:0-13365 GCA_035308745.1 Candidatus Limnocylindrales bacterium
GCGCTCGGCGGCCGGCCCGCGCTCGGCGGCCGGCCCGCTCGGCGGCAGACCCGCGCTCGGCGGCAGACCCGCGCTCGGCGGCCGGCCCGCGCACCGTGGCCGACCCGGTTCGTAGTGGCACGTCCCGCCCGACTCTGGCCCCAAGTCGCCGCCAAACCTGGCGTTGATCAGCCCCAGTAGTGTTGCGCCGGGACTGGGGCAGATTCCCGGCCTCGTTGGGGCATCGTCGGCGTGATTCGTGCACGAGCTCGTGCCCGGACCCATCGATTCCGGCCCCAAACCAGCTCGCCTTCCCCACCAACACCACGCGGGCTGATATTCGCCAGAAACCAGGGTGGCGGCTCGACCGCTCAGGCCCCAAGTCGCCTAAAGCTGGCGAATATCGATCTGGGTCGGGCAATCGAGGGTCGGGTTCTTCCGGGATATCAACCCGGGCAATGGTACGGAAGGATCCGCCCGATTTCGGGGGGGCGGAAACTCGACCCGAGCGACTGATCCGTGCGTGGACATGTCCGGAACTGGACCCTGGACGGGTCAATTCCTTCCGTTGCACTACCCGGGTTGATCATCCGGATGAGTCGGCGAGGAGGAGTGGCCACGAGCGCGGCGGCCTCGGCACGAACGCCGGAGCGTTTGCCACGAGGGCCGGGTAGAGTAGCCGCGATGCACCTCCGAGTTCGCGACGTGGTCGGCGCCGTCTGCCTGGCCGGCGTGTTGGTCGGGCTCGTGATCCTGTTCGTCGTGGGCAACATCCCGGCGAAGTAGGGGTCTGCTGACAGATTCCTCCCCTGGCCGCGTTATGGTCGGCCGCGGGTCCCGGAGTGGCGAGCTGGAGCGGGGCGGAGCCCCGATTCGTGCGCGACGTAGTCGTCTGAGATCTGCGCAAGCCGCCAATTGGATCCCCATCCGACCATAGCGCGGCTGGTGGCGGCACCTGTCAATTTGGGCCGAGTCGAACGTCGATCCGAGGCCAGGCGTCGACCGGCAGGGGCCCGGGCTCAGTCGTAGAGGCGCTCGAGGTGCCATGAGCCGTCGCTCCGGTCGAGGTAGACGAGCGCCAGCCAGTGGCTGCCGACCACCTTGAAGTAGTCCCGGGCGATCGGCTCGCGCCACCAGCTCTCGTCGACCCGCCAACGATTGCAGACCTCGACGGTTTCGCGCCGGCCGGCCCAGTGGAAGGCGACGAGGCGGCCGGCGACATCCAGCTCGGCATCGATCAGGGGGTGCTCGCGCAGGAGCCGCGTCATCGGGCACCCCCGACCGCCCGCCACGCGACCGCAGGGTGCCACGCGACCGCAGGGCGCCACGCGACCGCAGGGTGCCACGCGACCGCAGGGTGCCACGCGACCGCGAAGCCACCGCCGCTCATCGGGCGATCTCGATCGGGTGCCAGGTCCAGCGGCCCTCGGCCAGGGGCGCCTCGGGATCGGCCAGCTCGACCCGCCCGATCCGGTCCTCGCCGAAGGCCAGGGCGAGGCGGGCCAGCTGCCAGCGCAGGCGCGAGACCCGGTTGGCTTGGGGGATGAACAGGGCCAGCTGCTGGCCGCTGGCCGGGGCCACCTCGGACAGCTCCAGCTCCAGGCGGCTCACGGCGACCGGCGGTGGCTCGCGTTCGAGGCGGGCGAACAGCAGCCGCTCGATCGCCTCACCCTCGGACGACGGCTCGGGCAGGCGCTGCTCGACGGACATCGCGGTCGGGCTGCCGCGCCGGGCAAACGCCGGATCCAGGCTCAGCCGCAGCTCGACCCGGCCGGTGGCCGCACCCCGGGCCACGAGCTGGTCGGCGAGTGCCGCGGTCAGCCGGTGGAGGACGAACCGAAGCGGCTCGAGCTCCTCGATCGGCGGCTCGAGGCCGATCCCCAGGCACAGCCGCTCGGGGGCCCGGCGCGGCCGGAACGGCTCGAGCTCCTCGCCGATCGCCCGGGCGTGGATCCTGGCGCCCTCCTCGCCGAAGCGGGCAACCAGGGCCGATCGGGCGATCCCGGCCACGGCATCGATCCGGTGCAGCCCGAACCGGCCCAGGCGGGCGCGAATCTCCTCGTCCGGGGTGAGCAGGCCGGCCGGCAGCGGTCCCAGGAACGCCGCCTCGTCGCCCGGCCCGACGATCATCGCCGAGCGATCACCGGGCGCCGCTGTGGCCGCCGCCAGGGTCGCGGCAAATCGTGTCCCGGCGATCCCGACCCGGGGCCGGCCGGGCAGGATCGGGGCCAGGGCCTCGACCAGCCGGCCGGCCAGGACCGGCTCGATGCCCCACAGCCGCTCGAGGCCGTCGACCTGGACCTCCAGCAGCCCGAAGGCCGGATTGGCCGGATCGTCGACCCCGGCCACGCCCGGGCTGAAGGTGGCCAGCCGCTCGAGGGCCGCCTCGATGACGGCGGCGTCCAGTTCCGGCTGGGGATCGAGGAAGGTGGCCTCAGGGGCGAGCCGGTGCGCGCTCCCGAGCGGCATCCCCCGGCGCACGCCGAGCTCGATCGCGGCTGGATTCGCGTCGAGGACGATCCCCGCCGCCCAGGGCTGGCCGCCCAGGATCAGCGGTCCAGCCGGGAACGAGGTGGAGCGGGCCCGGGCGAGGCGGAGCGGCAGGTGGGTCCAGAGCAGGTGGAGACGTCGCACGATCGTGAGTCCGTGATTGCAGGCTGATGGGGGCGTCTGGAATGGCGTCGGCGAGGAGCGCGTCGCGGGCGAGGCAGGCATCCCGCCCGCCGCCGTCGGCGTACAGGATCCGCAGCTCGGCCCGGCGACCCGTGGGACCGAACCGGTTCCGGCCGACGACCACCTCGGTCCGCTGGCCGACCACGTCCCGGCCAAGCCGAATCCACGATCGCCGGGCGAGCTCGAGGCGGAGCGCCGTAGACGCGGCAACCGCGGCGGTCAGCTCCCGCCCCAGGCCCGGCGGCTCGAGGATGATCAGCAGGACACCGGCCCGCCGGGCGAGCGCCGCCAGTCGTTCGAGACGATTCGCCAGGCTGGGCGACCGTTTGGGCGGGTGACCCGCTGCCCGGCCACTTGCCCGTCCGGCCGGCGAGCCGCTCCGAACCTCGACGGGCGAACCACCGCGAGCGTCCGTGGGCAGGTCGATGACCAGGACGTCGACCGATCGGCCGGCCAGCAGCGAGCCGGCCATCGCGATCCCTTCGTCCGGCGATTCGGGCTGGAGGACGACCAGCCACTCGAGGCGGACCCCACGGGCGACCGCCTCGACCGGATCCAGGCTGCGGGCAAGGTCCACCCAGGCGGCAATCGCCCCACCGGCCTGGGCCTCGGCCACCAGGCGCAGGGCCACGGTCGTCTGCCCGCTCGACGGTGCGCCGCACAGGGCGACCGCCGCGTCGCGGGGCACGCCGCCGGGACCGAGGATCGCGTCGAGGGCGGCAAAGCCGGTCCCGATCACCCGGTCCGCGTCGGCCGGGCGCGACTCAGGCTCGAATTCGGGCGCGACTGCGAGCGTGCCGATCACCCGCGGAGCTGCCGCACCCCAGCGCGTCCGGAGGGACGCGAGAGCGGCCGAGACGTCCGGGGAAAGGCTCGTCATGGGTCATCGATGATCGAACAAATGTTCTGTATTGTCAATGGCCGACTGCCGGGAATGCGCCGCCAGAGCCTCGCTCGAAGGAGACCGGGGCAAGGCCTCTGCTACACTCGGCGCCGGTCGCGAGGCACGAGGAATCGTCGCCCGGATCGACCCCCCGGTGGGGATGTAGCTCAGCTGGCAGAGCGCCGCGTTCGCATCGCGGAGGCCAGGGGTTCGAGTCCCCTCATCTCCACCAACTACCCCCGCCGCACGGCTAGCCTGCGGCTTGCGCCCCGTAGCGCTTGACGTCGGCCGCCAGGTCGAGGGGCAGGACGACGCCGCGCTGCTCGTACTCGCCCCAATCCTCGCGCGGCACCCGCCACATCACCTCGAACTCGATCCCGTCCGGGTCGCGGCCGTAGAGCGACTTCGAGACGCCGTGGTCGCTCGCCCCGGTCAGGGCGCCGACCGACGAGAGGTGCTCGGCGGTCGCGGCCAGGTCCTCGATCGTGGCCACTTCCCAGGCAAGGTGGTACAGCCCGGTCGAGCCGCGCGGCGGCCGCGGGGCCGCGGCCCCGACCGAGAACAGGCCGAGGTCGTGGTGGTTGTCGCTGTCGCTCGAGGCCGAGCGCATGAAGACTGCCTGGCCGCCGAACTCGCGGCCGACCTCCACGAATCCGAAGGCGTCCCGGTAGAAGTCGGCCGAGGCGCCCGCGTCGCGGACGGACAGGACGGCGTGGTTGAGGCGGATCACGGCGGACATGTCAGGGCCTCTCGGGTACGGACGTGGGATCCTCGGCAAGGACCGCGTGGAGCTCGACGGCGTGGTCGCGCAGCCAGCGTCGCCAGCGCAGGTGGTCCGGCTGGCGGGAGCCGACCAGGGCCCAGAACGCGGGACCGTGGCCGAAGACGCGCAGGTGGCAGAGCTCATGGACGACGGTCGTCTCGAGCGCCTCGGGCGGGGCCAGGATCAGCCGCCAGCTGAGGGCCACCCGGCCGGTGCGCGAGGCGCTGCCCCACCGGCTGCGGGCGTCGCGGACGACCACGACCGAGGGCTTGACGCCCAGGCTCGGGGCGTGGCGGGCGATCACCGACTCGATCTGGATCACCGCCCTGCTGCGCAGCCAGGCCTCCAGGATCCGGGCCGGCCGGCGACGGTCGCGCGTCGCGAGCTCGATGATGATCGTGCGCGTCGTGCCCAGTACGTCGGCGTCCTCGATCCGCACGATCGAGCGGGTGAGGGCCTTGCTGGGCCCCACGAGGCGGATCCGATGGGCGCGGCCGCGGTACGGCAGGAGGGCGCCGTCGCGCAGCTCACCGGCGGCCAGCCCAGCCGTCAGCCCGGCCACCCGTGAGCGCTGGCGCGCCTGCCGGTCGAGGTGGGTCCGGATCCACGTCTCCCGCTCGCGCAGGAAGGGCTCGACCGAGGCCAGGGCGTCGCGGGCCCCGGGCCGGCGGGCGGGCACGGTCACGATCACTCCGCGCATCGGATCGACGGTGACCCGCACCCGGCGTGCCCGGGACGACCGGCGCAGGATGTAGTCGAGCGAGCCGCCGGGCAGGGCCAGCGCCACGGCCTCCTCGGTCCGGCTGGTCACGTGCAAGGCACGGTCGTGATCACCCGCGGATGGTGCCACACGCCGGGCTGCCGGGACGACTGACCCGGACGGCCTACGGGCGTCCTAGTCGGGGATGCTGACGGCCTTCGAGGTGCCCAGGACCGCGCCGCCCTGGTCGAGGGCGTTGACGGCGATCATGCCGCTCGCCGCCTTGACCGCAAGGACCGTCTCGAAGTCGGTCCGCGGGAAGGTGCCCAGCGAGCTCAGACTCGTCGCGTCGGTGCCGCCCAGGACCTCCCAGGTCACCACCTCGGTCGCCCCGTTCCAGCTGGCGTAGACGTTGGTCATGCCATTCGACGGCGTGTCGGCGATGGCGACCGGCGCCTCCTTGGGTTGCCCGACCCAAGGGTAGCGGAAGCAGCGATAGGACTGGATCGAGCCGCTGAAGTCGGCGTCGAACTCGAGCTGGCCGTCGGTCGTGAACTCGGATGCGGTGCCGGTGCTGCCCCAGCCGACGAAGACGTTGCCGTTGGGCAGGATCTCCATGTTGCCCTGGCTCATCGCGAACTTGCCGTGCGGGTGGGGGTACTCCTTGACCAGGGTGGCGGTCATCGCCACCTCGTCGACATCCAGGACGATCCCGCGCGAGGGTCCGGTTGTGCCGTCGTCGAAGATCGAGAGCGTCCCGTCGGCGTGCCGGCGCGGATCGTGCTGGAGGCCGAACGAGGTACCTGCGCCCATCTTGAAGTCGGACTTCTTGCCGCCCAGCCGCCACAGGATGTTGCCCGTCGAGCGGTCGACCTTGTAGATCGTCGACGTGTTCCGGGCCGACACCAGCAGGTGGCCGTCGGTATCGAGCTCGATCGCGTTGGCGTGGACCGAGTCGTACACGGGGATCGACGGAGCGGCGGCCGACCCACCGGGCGTCGGCGCCGAGAACGGCGTCGCGGTCGGGATCGGGCTGCCGGCGGCGCCTGGGGCGGGCAGGACCGACTCGCTGGGGTCGATGTGGTCGGCGCTGTGCCACTCGAACAGGACGGCACCGGTCTGGATGTCGAGCTCGACCACGATGCAGTCCCAGTTCTGGAACGGCGGCGGCGTGGACCCGGCCGGGATCGGCACACCCTGGTCGGTGAGCAGGAGGGCCGTCTGCTGGGGCGTGATCTGGAACTCGTGGATGTCGGCCTTGCGACCCTGGCCGGCCCCGATCCGGAGGACCTCGGTGTAGGTGTCGTCGACGATCACCAGCTGGCCCGAGCCGTAGCCGCCGTTGGTGGCGCCTTCCCACCAGGTCAGGACCGGCTTGCCGTTGTAGACCGAGGGCCGGAAGTTCGCCGCGTACGAGCCCGTGTCGGGCCGGATCCAGACCGGCTTGCCGGTGTTGTCGGCCATCAGCAGGCCATCGGGCGCCTTGCCGTTGTTCGGTGTGAGAAAGACCAGGCCGGGAGCGACCGAGCCGACGGGCGACGCGACGGCCACCGGTGGCGCGCTCAGGTCCGGCCGCGACTTGTAGGTCCGGCGAGCGACCGGGGCGGCTGAGCCAGCGGCGGCTGCGGTGTTCGGCCCAGCGGCGCCACTGGCCCCGGGGGTCGAGGTCGAGCTGGAGCAGGCCTCCAGGATGACCGCGCCAATCCCGGCGGCGCCGACGACCGCCAGGCCGCCGGCCGCCAGGAACCGGCGACGAGTGAGCTCGGGGCCGACGTCACCGGATTTCCGCATCGCGGCGGAGTGTATCGAAGATCCCTGACAGGGTCCTGAACGCGCCGTGAGGGTGGGGCCGCGGCGCGCCCTGGGAGGGTGCCGCTGGAAGCGGCGAGGGCCGCTGCTATACTGCCGGTCCGCGGCGGGGCCATAGCTCAGCTGGCAGAGCGCTTGCATGGCATGCAAGAGGTCCGGGGTTCGAATCCCCGTGGCTCCACCAACGTTTCACTCCTTCACCCCTCGACGCGGCCGGCCGGCCCACCGGGGGGTGCGGCATTTCGAGGCCCGACGTGAGCGAACGCGCCCGCATCGATCGATATCAGCCCACGGAGATCGAGCCGCGCTGGCAGGCGCGCTGGGAGGAGCTGGGCCTCCATCGGACCGACCTGGCCGACACGAGCCGTCCAAAGGGCTACGTGCTGACGATGTACGACTACCCCTCGGGCGACCTGCATATCGGCCACTGGTATGCCAAGACCCCGACCGACGCGATCGCCCGGTTCCGCCGGATGCACGGCGAGAACGTGTTCATGCCGATCGGCTTCGACGCCTTCGGGCTGCCGGCCGAAAACGCCGCGATCAAGAACCGGGTCAACCCGCGCACCTGGACGATGACCAACATCGACAAGATGCGCACCCAGCTGCGGAGCATGGGCACGACGTTCGACTGGCGCGCCGAGGTCGTCACCTGTGAGCCCGAGTACTACCGCTGGAACCAGTGGCTCTTCCTCGAGTTCCTCAAGGCCGGCCTCGCCTATCGCCAGAAGTCAATCGTGGACTGGTGCCCCAACGACGGGACGCTGGCTCGCGAGCAGGTCGAGGGCATCGACCGCCACTGCTGGCGGTGCGGCGCCAGGGTGGAAAAGCGCGAGCTCAACCAGTGGTTCCTGCGGGTAACGAAGTACGCCGATGAGCTCCTCGACTTCAGCGGGATCAGCTGGCCGGACCCGATTCGCATCATGCAGACCAACTGGATCGGCCGGTCCGAAGGCGCCGAGGTCACCTTCACCACGGCCCCCTCCGGGCACCACCCCGGCGGTGAGCCGCTGCGCGTGTTCACGACCCGACCGGACACGCTGTTCGGGGCGACGTTCATGGTCCTTGCCCCGGAGCATCCATTGATCGCGACCCTGACTGCACCGGAGCGCAAGGCTGAGGTCGACGCCTACGTGGCCCAGGCCGCCGACCGGACCGAGATCGATCGGCTGGCGGCCGATCGCGAGAAGACGGGCGTGCCCCTCGGTGCCGACGCGATCAACCCGGTCAATGGCGCGCGGCTCCCGATCTTCGTGGCCGACTACGTGCTGGGCTCGTACGGGACCGGGGCGATCATGGCCGTCCCCGCGCACGACGAGCGCGACTTCGACTTCGCGACCCGCTTCGGGCTGCCGATCATCCGGGTCGTGATGCCGGCCGGCGGCGATCCCGACGCGACCTTGACCAGCGCGTTCACCGAGCACACCGACGACGAGGTGCTGGTCAACTCGGGACCGTTCAGCGGCCGGCCCGCGGCCGCGGCCCGCGGCGAGATCATCGCCTGGCTGGCAGAACGCGGCGCCGGCAAGGCAACGGTCACCTATCGCCTCCGCGACTGGGGCTTCAGCCGGCAGCGGTTCTGGGGCACCCCGATCCCGGTGATCCACTGCCCGACCGACGGCATCGTGCCGGTGCCCGAGGCCGACCTGCCGGTCCTCCTGCCCGACAACGTCGACTATGCGGGCAGCGGGGTGAACCCCCTGACCCGTGACGCCACCTTCCTGAACGTCGCCTGCCCGAGGTGCGGCGGGCCGGCCCAGCGTGAGACCGACACGATGGACACGTTCATGGATTCATCGTGGTACTGGTTCCGCTACCTGTCGCCGCACAAGGACGATGGTCCGATCGACATGGCCCTGGTCGATCGCTGGACACCGGTCGACCAGTACACCGGCGGCGCCGAGCATGCGGTCATGCACCTGCTGTACGCCCGCGAGATCACCAAGATGATGCGCGACGTCGGCCTCGTGAAGCAGAGCGAGCCATTCCTGCGACTGTTCAACCAGGGCCAGATCCTGGGCGCCGATGGCGAGCGGATGAGCAAGTCGCGGGGCAACGTCCAGGACCCCGACGACCTGGTGGCCCGCTACGGCGCGGACACGATCCGCCTGTTCGAGCTCCATGGCCCCTGGGACCAGGGCGGGCCATGGAGCTCGACCGGGATCGGCGGCGTGCATCGCTTCCTCAACCGGGTCTGGACCCTGGTCCTCGATCCCCACGGCCGCGACGGCGGCGATCCCGAGGCCGGCACCCTGCCCGCAGGCGAGGACGCCGCCGCAGCCGCCGCTGCCATCCGGATGGCCGCCCATCGGACCCTGCGCGTCGTCAGCGATGAGTACGCCGGCTTCCGGTTCAACACGATGGTCGCCCACCTCATGGAGCTGGCCAACAGCCTGTTCCGCTACCGGGGCACCGAGGTCGCCGGCGAAGCGGCCTGGTCCGAGGCGATCCGGCTCCTGCTGTTGATGCTGGCGCCGGCAGCGCCGCACATCAGCGACGAGCTCTGGAATCGGCTCCGGCACGCCACGGGGCTGGCCGAATCCTCGATCCACACGGAGTCGTGGCCGGCCGTCGACGAATCGGCGATCGCCAGCGAGACCCGCGAGGTGCCGATCCAGGTCAACGGCAAGGTCCGCGACCGGATCACCGTCCCGGTCGGGATCGAGCAGGCCGAGCTCGAACGGCTCGCCCTGGCCCGGCCGCGGGTCCAGGAGGTCCTTGCGGGCCGGGTCCCCGACCGGGTGATCCACGCCGGCGGCCGGCTGGTCAACCTGGTCGTGCGCGAGGGCTAGTCCCGAGCCTGATCCGTTGGCGGGTCAGTCGCCGGCTGGGACGCCCTGGCCCGCGCTCGATGGCGGGCCGCCTTGGCCCGGTTGCCGCAGCTGGCCATGTCGCACCAGCGCCGCTGGTGGGTCCGCGAGTTGTCGAAGAAGACCCAGCGGCAGGTGTCGTTGGCACAGATCCGGGCCTTGGCCGATTCTTCGCCGCCGATCGCCCGGACCAGCGGTTCGGCCAGCTCGGCCAGGGCGCAGTCGACCTCATCCCCGGTAAACCGGCTGGCGAGCCGCAGCCCGGCTCCGGCCCGATCGGCCGGCTGAGCCTCGAGCTCCAGGACGGACCGATGGCGGAGCACGCGATTCACTTCGCGGACCGCGCCCTCGGCCACCGGCCGGTCCTCGGCGGTCGCGTCCCACAGCTCACGGAAGGCCGATCGGGCCCGGGTGATTCGAGCCAGCTCGGCCGGCGAGTCGGCCACCAGCTCCGGGTCGAGGCCGATCCGCTGACGCAACCAATTGATGGCTTCGCGGGTTGTTGGGAAGTCGTCGAAATGCTGGCCGTGGGTCAGCCCGAAGGTGTTGACGAAATCGAGGCTGGTCTCGAGATCGGCGCGGGTGGTCGTCGTTGAATCGCTCATCGGTAACCACTCTATAACCCTTGACAGGTTACGCGCAAGAGCCTATTCTCCGAATAACCGATGAACCACAACAAACAGGTTACGGTGCACAGCACGAAGGAGGTCCGAAATGACCGTCGTGGTTGATCTCTTGCTCCTCGGGGCGATCGTCGCGATCTTCCTGGTCCTGGCCGTTGCCGCGCAGGCCGCGGGCACGGACAGCCGGCCCGGCTTCGGCGAGGACGACGACCGATTTCTCGAGCACCACAACAGCGTGGGAGGTTCGTTCTGATGTTGCCCGCCTACCATCTGATCGAGGCGCGCCGGCTGGCCGCCGAGCGCGTCCGGGAGTTCGAGCAGGCCAGGCTCGCCCACCAGGCGAACCACTACCGGCTCGACCATGGCTCGCACGAGCCGAATGCCCTGCGCCGCGTCGCGGCCCGGGCGGCCCTCGCGGCCGGCAACGCCTCGCTGCGGATCGCCCGCACGCTCGACGAGTGCGTCGCCGATGGCGCCGCGGCCTCGAACGGCGCGACTCGGCTAGGCTGAACGGCCAAGCCCGTCACAGCCGCTCCAGAGGGATCCGATGACCGACTCGCCAACCAATCCAGCGCCCATCGCGTGGCGCGCCGTGACCTATGGGACGCCGGTCACCGGCGCGAACGGTGCGGCCCTGGGCGTCGTGGCCGAGATGCTCGGCTCGGATGCCGAGGACATCTTCCATGGCGTCCGCGTCCGCCTCGCCGGTGAGAAGCGCGACGTCCTCCTGAGCAGCGATCTGGTCACCGGACTGACCGCCGCCGCGGTCCAGACCAGCCTCAGCCCGGTCGATGCCGAGGCCCTCCCGACCTACGCCGACGAGGCCACCTATCACCTCGCCTCGGTCGGCTGGCTGCGCAAGCACCTTGGCTGGAGCAAGGACTCCGGCAAGGACGAAGAACCCGGCTGAGCCCTGCCCCAACGGGCAGACTTTTGGGCAGACGGGCCGAAGATCGATCGGCGAACGGTACGATCGGCCGACGATGAAAGCCCGGGCCTCGACGGCCGTCCTTGCCCCGCGACAGAGCGCCCAGTCGCCGGCGCACGGCGCCCGCTCGTCGAGCGGCCAGGTCGCCCCCGACGCCCCCCTCGATCGGGAGCTCCTGCTCTCGGTGCAGGCCAGCGCGGGCAACCAGGCCGCGACTGAGCTGGTGGCCCAGTACGGTTCGGCGGCCAGCCTCCAGCGCGCGCCCACGCCCGATGATCCGGCCGACGAATCCGTTCGCCCGGAGCATGGCGTCGGCGGCTGGAAGAACGCGGCGACCTTCGGCAAGACCGGCAAGTCGTGGAATGCCGGGGAATGGGACATCGGCTCGATCCGACGGATCCCGATCGAGGGGCTGGACATTGGCAAGCCGTCCGAGGACTCGGCCAAGAACGCGGCCCTGACCGATGAGTCGGCCGCGGGCCGGGCGATCCTGGTCGCGCCCAAGGGCATCGACTCGAGCGTGCCGGTGGACGTGATGGTCCACTTCCACGGGTACACCGAGTCAGCCGCCCGTCCCTATGCCGGCTGGCGCCAGAACAAGACCACCGGGGCCGTCCGCGACGTCGCCCTGGACCGAGTCGAGCAGCAGCTCCAGGCAGCCCGGGGCGAAAGCCAGCTGGTGGCGATCCTGGCCCAGGGCGGGACCCACTCGGAGTTCGGCGAAGGTGGCGGCAGGTACGCCCTCGATCCTGCCGGCTACGCCCGGGCGGTCCTCGACAAGGCCACCCAGATCGGAGCCTGGGGAGCCAACGCGCCCAACCCGGATATCGGCCGGACGATCCTGTCGGGCCACAGCGGCGGTGCCCACACGATCAGCCATGCCCTGGAGGCCGAGCTGGACATGCCCGCCAAGGGCAAGAAGGGCGGCAAGGCCAAGGTCAAGGGCGCCTCGGCCTTTGACGAGGTGGTCCTGTTCGACGCGATCACCTACAGCGGCGAGCTCGACGTCTTCGTCGCCTGGGTGGGCGCCCGCCTCGACGCCGACCTGGCGGCGCTCCAGGCTGCCTCGACGCCCGGGGCCAAGTCGGCCTATCTCGCCACGAGCACGCGCTTCCGGGGCTACTACGCCACCTACGCGACCTACTACACCGCGCTCGAGCAATCGATCGAAGCCTGGTTCCGGAAGAACCTCGTCGAGCTGGGGCCGTACGCCGAGGAGCTCTGGACCCACTACCAGGTGATCAACGCCGGCGGCAGCCACGAGAACGTGATGCGGGGATCCGCGCCGGGCACCAAGAATCCCGGTCCGGGCAACATCACCAAGGCGATCGAGGCACTGGGCACGCCCACCGCCAAGAAGACGCTGGCCGAGACCCTCCAGGGCAAGGCGACCAAGGGCCAGACGACCAGGATCCGCGGCCGCAAGAAGGCGTCCCGGCGTGGCAGCGCGCCGCCGGCTCCGGAGACGCCCAAGCTCGGCAAGCACCTTGCCGACGCCGGCGCCACGGACGACGTCGCCTCCGCCCCGGCTCCCGCCGTCACGCCGGCCGCCGACGCCGCGGACGTGGCCGATGTGGTTGACGCCCCCGACGCCGGGAGCAAGTCGACGGCCGACTTCATCGGTGACCTGGGGCGGACCACCCTCGAGCTGCTGCCCGAGGCGCAACGGGCCAGGTTCGAGGCGATCGCCTGGGTCGACCTCGACTACCCCGGGGCCAAGATGCTGATCAAGGACACCTCGGCCGACAACCTGGCCCAGTGGCGCGCGAATCCCGATTACGTCGTCGTCGAGAGCAAGGGCAAGATGTATCTGAAGGGCGCCCATCAGGCCCAGGCCCAGGCCCTGCTCAATGCCCTGGCCGACGTCCGGCCGGGCGGCGGCGAGCGGAGGGCCAATACCTCGAAGACGGCCATCCTCACCCAGAAGCAATTCGGCCAGGACCCGGTCGCGTTCGACACCTACATCCGCAAGGAGCTGGACGACGTCCAGACCGAGTCGGTGAAGATGAACAAGTACGCTGCGGCGAAGTACGTCGAGATGAAGGCAGCGGCCCGGAAGGAGGGCGTCCGGCTGGCGATCGGCAACGCCTTCCGTGATCGGAAGGTTGCCGAGGCCAACGCCGCCCGGGTGGCGAACGTGAACGCCGTCGCCAGCTATTCGAGCCATTCGCTCGGCCTGGCCATGGACCTCAACCTG
>DATGGC010000306.1:0-12089 GCA_035308745.1 Candidatus Limnocylindrales bacterium
TTCCAGGGCCTGGCCCGCTCGATCTCACCCGAGGCGATCATCGAGGCGATGGTCGGCGACCTCGGTCGGGTCACGTCAGCCGACCACTGCGTCGTCGTCCGCCTCGAGCGCGAGACGGGGTCGCTGAGCGCGACCCTGGTCTCGATGCGGCCGGGCGTCCCGACTACGACCTCCGTCCTGCCCGCCCTCGACCTGGTGTCCGGGCCGGCCGCCGGGGCCGACCACGACCTTGACCGCCTGGCGGGCGCCGTCGAGGCCTTCTTCGGGATCGGCAACACGTTGACCGTGCCCCTCCGCCACGAACAGGCGGTCATCGGCGCGATCGTCCTCTCCCGGCGCAGCCCCGAACCCTGGCCGGCTGCCACCCAGCGGGTGCTGGCCGGAGCGGCGATCGAAGCCGCGGCCGCGCTCGATCGGGTCGATGCCTCGCGGACCATGGCCGCCCGGGCGACCATCGACGCGCTGACTGGCCTGCCCAACCGGCGCTACTTCGACGAGTTCTGCAGCCTGATCGGGCGTCGCCGGCGATCGGACGACGACGCCCAGCTGGGCGTCCTGATGGTCGACATCGACTGGTTCAAGCGGGTCAACGACACCTACGGCCACGACATTGGCGACCGCGTCCTGCATGCCGTTGGGCAGGCGATCGCCGACACCGTCCGGGAAGGCGACGTGCCGGCCCGCTTCGGCGGCGAGGAGTTCGCCGTGCTCCTCCGCCACGCGACCCGCCAGGTGGCGCTCGATGTCGCCGAACGGGTCCGGCTGGCGGTCGATCAGCTCGACCTGCACGAGTGGCAGGTCCCGGGCGTCAGCGTCTCGGTCGGTGTCGCCGTCGGCGATCGCCACGACCAGCCGATCGGCGACCTGCTCGTCCAGGCCGACCGGGCGCTGTACCGGGCCAAGCGCGGAGGGCGCAACCAGGTCGTCGCTGCCTGAGCCCGGCTACCATCGGAGGATGGCCGTTGCCGATCCCGATCCGACCGATCCCGCGCCGCTCCTCTCGAACGCCGAGCTGGCCGGGATCTTCCATGCGATCGGCGACATGCTCGAGGTCAAGGGCGAGCTGGTGTTCAAGACCGTCGCCTACCACCGCGCGGCTGACGCGATCGGCCACTATCCCGTGGAGCTGGCGCGGGCCTATCGGGCGGGCAACCCGCCCAAGATTCCCGGGGTGGGCCAGGCGATCAGCGACAAGATCGATGAGCTCAGCCGGACGGGCCGCCTGGCCTTCTACGACCGCCTGGCGGCCGAGGTCCCGGCCGGCCTGATCCGGCTCCTGCGGGTCCAGGGCGTGGGCCCCAAGACGGTCAGGATCCTCCACGAGGAGCTCGGCATCGCCGACCTCGATGGGCTGCGGACGGCGGCCGAGGGCGGCCGGCTGCGAACGGTGAAGGGTCTCTCCGAGAAAGCCGAGGCTTTGATCCTGGCCGGCATCGCGGCCCTCGATTCGCGACCCGACCGGCTCCTGCTGGGCGAGGCCGAGGCGATCATCGACCGGCTGTTGGCCGAGCTGTCGATGGTCCCCGGCGTGACCCGCCTCGAGCCGGCCGGCTCGTACCGGCGGCGACGGGAGACGATCGGCGACCTCGACCTGCTGGCCGAGACCGCCGACGGAGCGGCCCTGATCGAGCGCTTCTCGAAGCTGGCCGGGGTCGAGCGGGTCCTCGGCGCGGGTGGTCACAAGGCGGCGGTCATCCTGGCCGGCGGACCGCAGGTCGATCTGATGCTGATGCCACCCGGCGAGGCCGGCACGTACCTGATCCACTTCACGGGCTCCAAGGACCACAACATCCGGCTGCGCGAGATCGCCCGCGACCGGGGCTGGAGCTTGTCCGAGAAGGGCTTCCTGCGGATCGCCGAGGACGGCAGCGCCGCGCAGCCCGCCGAGCTGCGGACGTTCGCGACCGAGGCGGAGGCCTATGCCTTCCTGGACCTGCCGTTCATTGCGCCCGAGCTGCGCGAGGATCGCGGCGAGATCGAGGCCGCCCAGGCGGGCCACTTGCCGGCGCTGATCGAGCTGGCGGACCTGCGCGGTGACCTGCACTCCCACTCGGACTGGTCGGATGGCGTCCATTCGATCGAGCAGATGGCCGAAGCGGCCCGAGCCCGCGGCCACGCCTACCAGGTCCTCACCGATCACACCCGCTCGCTGGCCATCGCCAAGGGCCTGACCCCCGAGCGGGTCCAGATCCAGCGGGCCGTGGTGGCCGAGCTCAACGCCCGGTTCGCCGGTGAGGAAGCCGCCGGCACGGCCCCCGAGGCGACCCCTTCCGAGGGCTTCCGGCTGCTCCACGGCTGCGAGCTCGAGATCCGCTCGGACGCGACCCTCGACTTCGGCGACGACCTGCTGGCCCAGTACGACCTGGTCGTGGCCTCGCTCCACGTCGGCCGCAGCCAGCCGCGCGAGCAGCTGATGGGCCGGGTGCTGGCCGCGATCCGCAGCCCGCACGTGGACGTGATCGCCCACCCCGCCGGGCGCAAGGTGCAGGGCCGCGACGACCTGGACCTGGACTGGGACGTGATCTTCGCGGAGGCTGCGCGGACCGGGACCGCACTCGAGATGAACGGCTCGGACCATCGGCTGGACCTCAACGACCAGCGCGCCCGGCGTGCCGTCGCCGCCGGCTGCCTGCTGGCCCTCGACTCGGACGCCCACCGGATCGAGGAGTTCCACCATCTCGAGTGGGCGGTGAGCCAGGCGCGGCGGGCCTGGGTCGAGCCGGGGGCCGTGCTCAACACCCGGTCGCGAGCCGATCTGCTGGCCTGGGTCGGGGACAAGGCGGCGCGGATCGCCCGGCGTGGCTGAGGCCGGCGCGGCGGCCTCGCCCGGCGGCCGGTCGCGTACGATCCCGGCGATGGATCGCCGGAGTACCGATCGACGCGAGCTGGTCCTGCTGGCCGCCGTCGTCATCGGACTGTCGCGCCTGCTCGACGGCCCGCTCGACTGGGTGGTGGCGGCGCTCCTGGCCGGGTCGGTCGTGGCCGGCACGCTTTGGTTCCTGGGCGCCGGTCATCCCCGGTCCATCCCGGTCGAGGCCACGATCCTGCCGGCGCTGGCCGCGGTGGCCTGTGTCGGGGTGATCCGGATCGTGCCCGATGGGCTGGCGGTCCTCGTCGCCGCCGGCCTCGCCGCGCTCCTCCTCGACCGAACCCTGGCCCTGGAGCTGCACCTCGATCGGCGGGTGAGCCCGGCCAGCGTCAACGACCGGACCGAGCTCCTGGCGCTGTCGGTGCTGATCTCCTTCCTGGCGTTCATCGGGATGGCCGCGCTGGTCCAGGGCGGCCTGGTCGAGCCGGCAACGGCGGCCGGCAGCCCGGCCACGCCGCTGTCCGAACCGACCCTCGTCGTGCTGGCCCTGACCGACGCCCTGGTCGGCGGCCTGCTCGGCTTTCGCCTGTCCGTCGTGCGCGAGCGGAGCCGGCGCGCTGCCGCCTGGTCGGCCGGTACATATGCGGCGGTGGTGGCGATCGCCGCCGGCGCCATCCGGGCCGTCTCGTTGCCCCGCCTGCTGGGCCCGGCGATCGTGACCCTCGTCTTCTTCCTGTGGGACGCGATCCATGGCTCGCCGCCCGCCCAGCGGCGCGATCCGCGCTGGATCTGGCAGACGGCCCTGCTCGGCGTGCTCGGCCTGGCCGTCGTCGCCTGGAACGTCGCCCTGCGCTAAGGGCGCCAGGTCGAACCCGGACGGGTCGCGTTGACGGATCGGCCCAACGATGCTAGAAACAGTGGCCCGAAACATTGGCCCGCCTCGGTCCGGGATTCCGCCTGCCCGCCAGCCCCTGGCGCCGGGTCCCATCGCACCGAGCCGCACAGACTGCCGAGAGGACGATCGATCCAGTGAGCTTTTCCGACGTTGAAACCAGCCCGGCGACGAGCGCCGCAACGGCCCTCCGCCAGAAGCGCCAGCTTGTCGAGCAGGCGATCGCCCAGGCGACCGCGGCCCAGTGGAGCGAGTCGGCCGAGACCAACCGGCGAATCCTGGAGATGGGCCCCGACGCCGAGGCGGAGAACCGGCTGGCCAAGTCGCTCTGGGAGCTGGGCGAGCTGGGCTCGGCCCGTGAGCACTACCAGACGGCGCTCGCGCTGGACCCCACGAACCGGATCGCCGAGCGGAACATCGACCGGCTGCGGGTCCTCCTGGTCGAGGCCGGCGAGAAGACCGTGCCGGCGATGGAGGGCAGCAAGGCCCCCGTCTCGATCTTCGTCGAGGAGACCGGCAAGACCGGCTTCGCCTTCCTGACCGACCTGGCCGATCCGCGCAAGCTGGCCCAGGTCAACCCGGGTGACGCGGTCGAGCTGACCCCGGAGGGCAACCGCCTCCTGGCGTTCAGCAACGGGATGCGCATCGGGATCGTCGAGCCGCGGGTCGCCGCGCGGCTGCTCAAGCTGATGGCCGAGGGCAACAAGTACTTCGCCGGCGTGACCTCGCTGGGCGACAAGGATGTCCGGATCATCATCCGCGAGATCTTCCAGGACCCCCGCAACTACGGCAAGGTGAGCTTCCCGACCGCGGCCAAGTCGACCGACCTGCGGCCGTACACCAAGGGCACCCTGATCCGCGAGGAGATGGACCTCGAGGAAGACCTCGAGGAGGACGACGAGGACGACGAGATCGAAGACCTCGACCGGGCCCTGCCCGTCGACGTCACGACCGACGAGGCGTTCGTCGAGGAGCCCGACGAGCTCGACGAGCCGTAAGCCTGGGCCGCGTGACGCGCGGCCCTGACCGGCCTGTGGCGCGGGTCAGCCCGACTCGCTGCCGCCCTGCTCCTGGGCATGCCGCCGGGCGGCTTCCTCGGCCAGGATCCTGGCCGAGATCCAGGTCCGCGAGCGCTCCCAGCGGCTGATCGCCCGCCGGGTCTCGAGGCCCGACAGGGTTCGAGCGCCCCAGCGTGACAGCTCGTAATCGGCCGCCAGCAGGTCGAGCTCCAGGCTGCCCGCTCCGTCGCGGCGCATCCGGCTGGCGTGCGCCTGGGGCGTCTCGTGGGGCAGTCGCCGCTCGCCGGCGAGCGGCTCGAGGAGCTTGAGCGTCGCCACGTAGGCGGCCTGGGCGCTTGCCGGCCGGCCCTCCGGCCGCCGTGCCAGCAGCCGGGCCGCTGCCCGGCGGAGCCAGTTCCAGCCCGGCCCCTCGACCTCGAAGGCCGAGTCGTCGGACCCCGGCCCGGCCTCCTGCGGCGGCAGTGGCCGGCGCCGGCCCTGGGCGACCAGGATGGCGATGACCACGATCACGACCAGGACCGCCCCGACCAGGATCACCCCGACCGCGCCGTTCGTCGTGGTGTCCACGGCCGTCCGAGCGGTACCGGCAGCGGCCGGCGGCAGGCCGGTGTCGGGATGCAGAAAGTGGTAGATCACCGCCCCGATGACCAGGAAGATGGCCAGCACGATGTACGCCCGCAGGTTCGACCGGTTGGGCCGCTCGCCGCGCCGGCTGCCGGCCAGGGCGGCGATGACCAGGACGAAGATCGCCAGCTCGGCGAACCCGGACAGGCCGAGCACGGCCGGGACCGCGACGACCAGCGCGCCGGCGAGCGAGACGGCGGCCAGGCCCAGGGCGAACACGAGCAACGCCAGGGTCGCCAGCCAGGCACCGTTCCGCCACCATTCGATGCCGGCCGGGGCGCTGATCGCGTGGACCCGGCGCAGCCCGATCGCCGCCGTGCCGACGGTTGCGAAGACGAGGGTCGGGCCGAGGGCCGCGTCGCGGAAGGTCGTGAACGTCGCGACCGGCAAGAGCCCGGCGTACAGCCAGATCACGGTCAGGGCAATGACGCCCCGGACGAACGGCCGGCTGGCGCCATCGGGGTCGTCGAGCGATCCCGCCGAGATCATCCCCCGGAACGTCGCCAGGCCCAGCAGCCAGCCGCCGGGATGGGTTGCCAGGGCGCCCCCCGGATCGCCCCGGAGCACGGCGGCCAGCACGCCCGGGCCGAGCAGGGTGCCGATGACTCCGACCCCGATCGCGGCCAGGCCGACGATCTCCCAGCGCGCCGATCCGAAGCGATTCAGGCGGGGGCTGACCAGCGCCGCGACCCCGGCGACCAGGACGAAGAGGACCGGGTTGAGCGTGATTGGCGCCCGGCCGTCGACCTCGAACAGGAGGTACAGGACGGCCACCCAGATGCCCTCGGTCAGGGCCACGAAGGTGGGCTCGACGACGTCAGCCCACCAGTTCGAGCGCACGGCTCTCCCTCCAGCCGGAATCGAGCCGGACGGCCCGGGCGGCGATGCCCACTTGGCGAGCCGCCCGGGCATGCGCGCCGGCCGCCTCGCCGAGGGCCAGCACCTCGAGCGCGAATCCGCTCCGGGTCAGCTGGCGTGCCGTCGCCAGCCAAGGTCGTGGATCGCGCACGGTCAGGACCACGAGCTGGGTCCCCGGCCGCACCCGCCGGGACATCCCGGCCAGCAACGCCCCGAACGTCGCCGAGGGATACGGCCCGAGCCGGGCCAGGACATCTCCGAGATGGCCGCTCTGGCCGGCCGTGCCGCTTGGCGCGGCGAACACGATCCGCTGGTTGCTGCCCGAGAAGGACGCGGCGGCGAGGCCGCAGGCCGCTCCATCCTGCTCGAAGCGGCGCGCGAGCGATGCGGCGACGATGCACAGCTCCTCGAAGCGGTCGGCCTCGCGCTGGCGGCTCTCGGCGTTCGTCGCCCGGCGGTCGTCGGTGCGCGTCTCGACGTCGAGGACGATCACCACGTCCCGCTCGCGGGCCGGATCGAAGCGCTTCACGACCGGCTGGCCGAGGCGCGCCGTCGCCCGCCAGTGGAGCCGCCGGACCGGATCCCCGGCAGCGTAGGAGCGGACCCCGGCGAAGCGGCTCGGGTCCTCGACCCGGCCGCTCCGGGTCGCCCGCTCGCCCTGCCAGTCGTGGCGGGCATCCAGCGCGGTGGTCGCGACCAGCCGTGGGCGGACGATGAGGCTGGCCGGCATCGAGCGGTCCTCTTCGGCGATCGTCCGGCCCAGCAGGTCGCCGGCCGCGAGGTGGACCTCGTCGAAGCGGTAGGCGCCCCGATGTCCGCTGACGAGGTGGACGTGGCGGGTCACCCGGCGGTACGGCGCGAGCGACCAGCCGTTGCGCAGCTCGGCCCGCCCCCCGATCGACGTCTCGCGCTGCTGGGGCAGCTCGCTGCCATCGGGCAGGCGCAATTCGAGCTCCGGCGGCAGGGATTCTGCCAGGCGCAGCCAGGGGACCGGCAGGGGATCGCGGTTGCGGATCGTCAGGACGACGTCGATCGGGTCGCCGCACACGACGCGCTCGCGCTCGAAGCGGCGGACGACGCTGATGCCCCGCAGGCCGCGGTCCAGCGCGATCCAGCGCAGGACGCCGACGATGCCGACGACCACGCCGATCGCGGCCACCGGGTAGCTCGCGGCCGCGCCGCCGATGACGGCCAGCAGCGTCCCGCCCGCCAGCCAGGCAATTCGCCCGTCGCCCGGATCCCGGGCGATCGCCGCGACCTCCGGATCGCCATCGTCGGCTGCCTGCTCGCGCGGCGCTTCGGTCGCCCGTGAGCCGGTCGCCCGTGAACCGGTCGAGCGGGGCTCGATCATGACCCGATCACAGCCTCAGTGCGCCGCGATCGGGACCGGGATCCCAGCCAGCGTGTCGGCCAGGACGCCCTCCAGGGACAGCCCATGGAGGGCCGAGTCGACGCTCAGCCGGAGGCGGTGGACCAGGACCGCGGGCGCCAGCAGGCGAATGTCGTCGGGTAGCACGAAGTCCCGGCCGTCGAGCAGGGCGCGCGCCTGGGCGGCCCGGAAGAGGGCCACGCTGGCCCGCGGGCTGGCGCCCAGCTCGATGTCCGGCCGGCCCCGGGTCGCGGCCACGATGGCCACGATGTAGTCGGTCAGCTCGGGGCTGACATGGACCTGCCGGGCCGCGTCACGCAGGCCGAGCAGGGTCGCCCGGTCGAGGACCGGTTGGACACGATCGAGCGGGTCGCGCTCGGCCTGGTAGCGGCTCGCGATCCGGGCTTCGGCGGCCCGGTCGGGATAGCCGATCCGGACCCGGATCAGGAAGCGGTCCAGCTGTGCCTCGGGCAGGCTGAACGTGCCCTCGTACTCGATCGGGTTCTGGGTGGCCAGGACCAGGAACGGGTCGGGCAGCGGCCGGGTCTCGCCCTCGATCGAAACCTGGCGCTCCTGCATCGCCTCCAGCAGCGCCGACTGCGTGCGCGGCGTGGCCCGGTTGATCTCGTCGACCAGGAGGACGTTGGTGAAGACCGGGCCGGGCACGAAGCGGAGGGTCAGCCCGCCCTCGGTCAGCGACGTGGCCGGGGCAAGGATGCTCGTCCCGGTCACGTCCGAGGGGAGCAGGTCGGGCGTCCCCTGGACCCGTCCGAAGTCGAGGTCCAGGGCCCGCGCGAAGGCCCGGGCCAGGAGCGTCTTGCCGACTCCCGGGACATCCTCGATCAGGGCATGGCCCTCGGCCAGGACGGCGATCGCCAGCAGCCGGAGCGCGTCGTCGCCGCCCACCACGGCCTGGGCCACGGCGGCCTTGAGGTCGCGCCAGGCCCGGGCCCCGTCGG
Source organism: Candidatus Limnocylindrales bacterium (assembly GCA_035308745.1). Lineage (GTDB taxonomy): Bacteria > Chloroflexota > Limnocylindria > Limnocylindrales > CSP1-4 > Palsa-1033. The sequence continues at coordinate 8,531 of DATGGC010000306.1, forward strand.
CCACCGTGACCTTTGGCGCGGAAGTCGGTTCGACGGTCATCTGCGGATCGTACGTCGCGGGGTGGCACAATTGCGCCGATGCCCGCCCGCGATCCGTTCCTGCGCAGTGACCCAGGCTGGTCGCTGCCCGCCTTCAGCCGGCTGGCGCCACCGCTGCCGCCGGAGCTGGTCGCCGCCCGGATCGAGGCCTACAGCCGGCCCGGCGACGTGGTCGTCGACCTCCACGGCCGGGGCGGCTGGATCGCGCGCACGGCCGTCGACCGCCAGCGTCGCGCCGCGAGCCTCGAGACGAGCCCGTTGACCCGCCTCCTCGCGGACGTGGTCCTGCGCCCGCCCGATGTCCGCCACCTGGATGCGGCCTTCCAGGCGATCGCCGCGGCCCCGCGCGAGCAATCCGCGCTCAAGGTCTGGCTCGGTGAACGCTATGCCAGCCACTGCCTGACCTGTGGCCGGGCGGTCACCCTCGAGGAGGTCGTCTGGGAATCGGCCGGCGACGAGCCGGCCCGGCCGATCACCAAGCAGTACCGCTGCATCGTCTGCCGCGACCAGCTCGGCGGCGGCGAGCAGCGCCATGGGCCGGTCGACGAGGCCGATATCGCCCGCACGGCCGAGATTCCCTCGGACCTGCCGGCGCGCCGCCTGCTCCGGGAGCGGTTCCCGTACCCCGAAGGCGAGTCGGGCATCGTCGATTCGGTCCTCGACCTGCACACCCCCCGGCAGCTGCTCGGGCTGCAGGCGATCCTCGATCGGATCGAGACCGACCTGCGGGCGCCGGCGGTCGAGGCGGCGATGCGCCTGGCCCTGCTCCATGCGATCGTGCCCGCCTCCCGGCTGAATGGCTACCCCGGCCGGATCGCGACCCTCCGGATCAGCCACGGCCGGGTCAAGCTGCCGCCCGGCGGCCAGTGGCGCGAGCGCAATCCGTGGCTCGCCTTCGAGGACGCCTATCGCCTCGTGCGCGGCTTCGTCCAGCGCCTCGAGGGCGCCCCGCTGGGGCCGATGCAGGCCCGCTTCGGGGAGGACTTCCAGGCGCTCGCCGAGGGCACCGGCAACGTCGTCCTGCGGCTGGGGACGCCGTCCACGTTCCGGGCCCTGGCCGCCGAGGCGGAATCGCTGGGACGGGCCGCGGACCGGCCCCGGATCCGGCTGGTCCTCGGCCAGCCGCCACTCCGCCCGAACCAGGAGCGCCTGTCGTTCGCCTACGTCGGCACGGCCTGGGTGCTCGGCCGCGAGGCGGCCTCGCTGGTGCCGATCGAAGCCTTGCTCAGCAACACGGCGCGCGTCCCATGGGGTTGGCAATCGGCCCAGATCCGGCGCGCGTACGAAGCCGCTGCACCGATCCTGGCCCGCGATGCCCGGGCGGTCCTGATCCTCGAGCCAGGCGGGCCGGAAGGGCTCCTGGCCGCGGTCCTGGGTGGTGTCGGCGCCGGCTACCGGCTGGTCGCGGCACGCCTGGCCGAACCGGGCGAAGAGACCGGCGGAACCGTCGAGTTCGTGCCGCCCGGCGCGGCGATTCCGGTTGGCCCCCGGACCCGGGCCAACGTCACCCTGCCGGCGGTGCCCGGCGGCCCGGGCGATCCGGACCTGGTGCCCGGCCGGGGCCTCTTCGCGCCGCCCGAGCGCTTCGATCGAGGGCGATTCTCCGAGGCGGACGTCGCCCGGACCGTCACCGACACCGCGGTCGCAATCCTGCAGGCCCGGGGCGAACCGGCGCGGACGGAACGGCTGCTGGGCGAGATCCTGGTCGGCCTTGACCGGGCCGGCCACCTGCGCCGGCTCGTCGCGCCCGAGGTCGATGGCGGCGGAGCGACCGGCGCCGATGGCGATGGCGGGAGCGGCGAGGACCGGCCGCGCCGGCTGCTCGACCGGTTGACGGACCGCTCGCCGGAGCGTCCACCCGATCGCCTCCCGGCTGGCCGCGACGAAGAGCCCGATGTCCGGCCATCGCCGCGCAGCGCCCCCGGCTCGCTGCGTGGCCTGCCAGCGTCGATCGGCCGCGAATCGGTGCGGGCGCCGGAGGTGGCCGTCGCCGCCGATCGAGTGGAGCGGCTGCTCGGGCTGATTCGAGCCGAGCTGGCCCGGCCCGACCATCGCCGGCTCAAGGAGATCGAACCGGGGCGCTGGTGGCTGACCGATCGGGACGACGTGGCCGGCGCGGCGCTGCCCCTCGCCGACCGGGTCGAGTGGTCGGTATTCAGCCTGCTGTCGACGGCCGGCCGCCTGTCGGAAGGGGCGTTCAACGAACGAATCGCCGGCCTGTTCACCGGTCATGACCTGCCCGACGAGGCGCTCGTCGGCGCCTGCCTCGAGAGCTATCGCAGCCTGGCCAGCACGCCCGACCACCTCCTGACCTCGGACGATCTGCTCCGCCGGTCGCAGGAGCACAGCGAGCTGATTGCCCTGCTGGCCAACCTCGGCCACCAGCTGGGCCTCCGGGTCTGGATCTCGAGCCGGGAGCAGGTCCACCGAATCGGCCGTCGGAACCTGGCCGGCTGGCTCGACGATTCCGAGTTCCGCTCGGGGCCCCCGCACGTCGGCAAGGCCCGTGGCGAGGTGATCGACCAGGTCGATGTCACCTGGCACTTCCGGGCCCGGTTGACGATGACCTTCGAGGTCGAATGGACGGCGATGCTGGGCGAGCCGCTCCTCCGCCGGGGCGGCCAGATCCCGCCCGATCCAGACCTTGTCCGGTTCCTGGTGGTGGCCCCGGAGCGGACCGAGCTGATCCGCTACAAGCTCGAGCGCTCGCCCCTCCTGCGCTCGGCCCTCGAGGCCGGCAATTGGCACATCCTCAAGGCCAACCACCTCCGGGCGTTCGCCGAGCGCGAGCAGCCCTTGCTGGCCGACCTCGAGCCCTACCTCGGCCTCGACCCCCAGGTTGAGCGCCAGCCGAGCGAGCAGACGACCCTCTTCGGCGGCTGACGAATCAGGCAGATGCCCGAGTTGGCGCCAGCCCCGGATCGGGTACGCTGACCGCCCAGCGGCTGTGCCCATGGAGGCTCTCGTGACCCGGTTCGATCCGTCCAGCCCCGTCAACCTGCTCGCCGACCGTTTCTGGGAGTCGATTCTCGAAGAGAACCCGACGACCGCCACGATGTACGGCGACGAGCGCTACGACGACCGCCTCGAGGATCCCAGCCCAGCCGGCCGGCAACGCGCCCGGACCCTGGCCGAGACGACCCTGGCCGCGGCGCGCCAGATCGATGCAGCCGCCCAGCCGCTCGAGGATCGGATCACCCTGGATATGGTCCGTGTCGTGTGCGAGCTCCAGCTGGAGCAGGACGATCAGCGCATCGACCTCCTTCGTGCCGTCGACCAGATGGGCGGGCCGCAGACCCTGCTGCCGACCCTGGCCACCTTCCAGCAGGCGGACACGCCCGAGCGCCTCGCCCGCTTCCTCGCCCGGCTGGAGGCCTATCCGGCGTTCATGGCCGCCAATATCGAGCTCCTGCGCGAAGGGGTCGACAGCGGCCTGACCGCGCCCCGGATCGTGACCGAGCGGACGATCGCCCAGCTCGAACGGCTGCTCGAGACGCCGGCCGAGGAGTCGGTCGTGGTC
>DATGGC010000307.1:0-13813 GCA_035308745.1 Candidatus Limnocylindrales bacterium
CCGGGCCCGTGGCGGGCCCCTCGCCGCTCCTCCGACACCCGGCCCGCACGGACCGGGTGTCTTGGCGTTCGGGGTCGTCCGACCTGTGGGAGCTTCGGCCACGGGCCAGGCGCCGGCCTCGCGCCTCGGCAAGCCCGGACCGAGGCTGGCCACCGAAACCTGGCGAATATCAGCCCCCGTAGTGTTGCGCCGGAAGTGAGGCCCAAACCCAGGGACGCATCGGCCCGTCGAGCGGCGGTTTCGTCCCGAGCCACGCTCAGGCCGGCACAGTTCCGTGGGTGAGTCGGCCCGATTCCGGGTCACGTCTCCGCGCAACACTACGGGGGCTGATATTCGCCCGTTTCCGTGGGCCGAACGGCGCCGGGACGAACCAGCACCCTGGACATGGAAGAGCCGCCGGCAGCGCCGACGGCTCTCATGTCGTGGGGGTGCGGGACGCAGCCCGCCGGGATCACGGAACGACGAGGTGGACCGGGTTGCCCAGGACGTTCACTTCCCAGGTCGTCAAGTCGCTACCGCCGCCGACCGTGTACTCGATCTTCCACCAGCCGGGCTGCGACTCGGAGCCAGGGGTCAGGCCAGCCGAGCCGTAGCTCGTCGGCAGCGGGACCAGGATCTTGATCCAGGAGTTCTGGAAGAAGCTGCCGCCCGTTGTCGCGTTGGGACAGCCGCTGGGCGGGGTCAGCCCGCTCGTGCTCCCGCCGTTGGTCTGGATGCACGTACCGGAGCCACTGGTATGGCCGGACGAGGCATTGGCATCGGCCGTGAACGTGAACGACACGGGGTTGTAGGCGTTGCCGTCCGGATCGAGGACCCGCAGCCAGGCGCCGCCGTTCACGTCGCCTGGGTCGAAGAGGTCGACCTCGAGCGTCTTGCCGGCCGCGGTCTGGTCGATCTGGGCCAGGTAGAACTTCTGGGTGCCGAGGGCCAGGTTGTTGTAGGCGGCCATCCGGCCGCCGCCGTGGACGTCGGCCGTGCCGCCGCCGGTAGCCATGATCGAGAACATGTTCTCGGCGTTGGTGCTCGCGTTGATCGTCGCGTCGGATGCTTTCGTCGTGCTGACCTGGACCCGGTAGGTACCGGCCGCCAGGCTGCTGGCGGTCGGACCGTTGCCCGAGCCGACCAGCCACCATTTGTCGTGGTAGGCGCTGGCCCCGCAGTCGGTGACCCCGCCGCCGACGGCCGGCCCGCCGTTCGTGACATCGGAGCCCTGCTGGTTCTCGAACATCGTCCCGGAGCTGGCGACGACGGTATCGTCGGCCGTGGTGAACGCCGTGTTGTTCGTATTCCAGACGGTGTAGTAGGTCGACACCCCGTTGGTCCCGCTCAGCCAGTGGTCGCCGGTTCCCTGGGGGATGCCCGCGGCATTGTTGCCCATGGCACAGAAGGCCGGGTCGAAGATATAGATGCCGCCGCCGCTGGCCGTGAAGTCGACCGTGTACGAGTAGCCGTTCGGGTCGTAGTTGAGGTTCGAGCCGCACGATGAGCCACAGCTCGTGGTGTTGTTCTCGGGCGAGAACGCGTCACCGTTGGACTGGTTGCCGCCCCGGGTCTGGACCGACCCCCAGAAGCCCTGGCTGTTGAGCTGCGACGCGGCGAAGACCGACCCGGCCGTCGACGACGGCACGCCACTTGCGCCGTTGCTGTTACCGGCCGTGCTACACGTCGCGTGGGTGGCGGACAGGTCGAAGCAGCCCACGCCGTAGTAGGCCTGGGGGCTGCCCATCGGCACGGGCTGGACGTAGATCGCCTTGGCCGTCCGGCTGGCGGTGATCGTGGAGATCCCGAAGACGCGCATGAAGAAGGTCGGCACCGGGGCCGAAACGGTCACGTCGAGCTGGCGCGGATCAGTCCCACCGTTGAGGGTGTCCTGGATCGCCGTGACGGTCACCCCGCTGCCGGTGGTGTAGCCGTTCTTCGTCGCTTCGATCTTGGCGTAGGCGTAGGCGTTGGTCGTGCTGCCCGGCAGGTAGATGGCGCCGGCCAGCGCGGCGGCATCCGCCGTGCGCTGCACCCGCAGGCTGTTGGCCCAGTACCAGGACACGTCGACGACGATCGCCACGATCCCGAGCAGGGCGACGATGGCTCCGGCGAAGATCACCAGGACCTGGCCCGTTTCACGGGCGGTTCGACGCCTGGATCGGGGCACTGCTATCGCCGGCTGGTCAATATTCGGGGCAGAGTCCGCGCGCATGAAGGTCTATCTCAATTCTGTCTGGGCGATGAGGCGACCAATCGCCTTCGGGCCTGGGGTCAGGGCACGACCAGGTGGACCGGGTTGCCCAGGACGTTGACCTCCCAGGTCGTCGTGTCGTTGCCGCCGTTGACCTGGTATTCGATCTTCCACCAGCCGGGCTGGGTCTCGCCAGCGGGCAGAAGTCCTGTCGAGCCATAGGTCGTAGGCAGGGGCACCAGGATCTTCAGCCAGGTGTCGTTGAACGAGCTCGAGCCGCCCTTGGCCGTCTGGACCACGGTCCGGCCCGATGCCGAACAGGCGTCGCTGTTGCCGGCGATGCAGTTCGCATCGGTCGTGTAGCTGAAGGTGGCGTAGTTGTAGGCGTTGCCATCCGGGCTCAGGACGCGCAGGTAGGCATCACCCGAGACGTCGCCCGGGTCGAAGAGGTCGATCTCGATCGTCTTGCCGGCCGCGGTCTGGTCGATCTGGGCCAGGTACATCCGCTGGAAGCCGCTGCCCAGGATGTTGTAGCCCGCCATCCGCCCGAGGCCGTGGACCTGGGGCGAGGTACCGGCGCCGTCGGTGACTTCGATCGACCAGGCATTCTCGGCCTGGGCCTTGAAGTTGACTGCCCCGAGCGCAGCCGACTGGATCTGGACGCGGTAGGTCCCCGCGGCCAGGCCGGTCGCGATCGGCCACCACTTGTTGTGCCAGTAGCCACCGACCGCGGAGCTGGCGATCGCGCCCGAGGAGCAGTCGATGGCGGTCTTGCCGTCGGTGCTGACATCGCCGACCTTGGGCCCGCTGGGCGTGCCGTAGGTGCCGCTGTTGTCGAGCTGGAACTCCTGCTGGAAGAGGCTGCCCGACTGGGCCACGAGGCTGTCGTCCGCCGTGGTGAACGGCGTGTTGTTGGTGTTGTACAGGGTGTAGTAGGTCGAGACGGAGTAGTACTTGCCGGCCGTGCCGCCCCACTGGCGGCTGTTGTCGGCGTTGTAGTGGTCGCCCACCCCGTACCCGCCGCCGACCGGGCAGAAGGTCGGATCGAAGATGTACACGGCACCGCCGTTGGCCGGTACGACCACGGCGTAGTTGTACGGGGTCGGGTCGTAGTCCGGGTTCGTCCCGCCGGCTGTGTTGCTACCCGGGTTCAGGGTGTCGTTCAGCGGCGTGAAGGCATCGCCTTCGTTGTGCAGGTCGCCTGACGACTGAAGGGCGCCCCAGAAGCCCTTGGAGGCCAGCGTGCCCACGCCGGTCGCGTTGGGCACCGCCGTCGTGCCATCGCAATTGCCGTCGCTGGGCGTGGTCAGGCAGTAGACCCCGTAGTAGTTCTCGGGGCTGCCCATCGGCACCGGCTGGACGTAGATCGCCTTGGCGGTCCGGGTGGCGTTGAAGGAGGTGATTCCGAAGACCCGGGCGAAGAAGGTCTGGACCGGGGTCGAGATCGTCACGTCGAGCTGGCGCGGATCGGTCCCGCCGGCGGCCGTGTCCTGGAGGGTCGTGATCGTCGTGCCGCCACCGGGCACGTAGCCGTCCTTCTTGGCCTCGACCAGGGCGAACGAGTAGGCGTTGGTGGTGCTGCCGGGCAGGTAGATGGCCCCGGCCAGGGCAGCCGCATCGGCGGCTCGCTGGACGCGCAGGGAGCTGGCCCAGTACCACGAGACGTCAACGACGATCGCGACGATCCCGATCAGGGCGATCAGCGCACCGGCGAAGATGACCAGGACCTGCCCGTTCCGGCGGCGCGACCGCGGACGGAGCGACGTCGTGGGGTCAGGGGACGTTGAGACAGGCATGGCAGTCCGGCGTCAGTTCGTTGGGTTGAGCGACATGACGGTCTTGTCGGTCATCTGGAGCGTTGCCGGGCCGGCTGGGCCGAAGAACTTCTCGATCGTGCCCAGCGGGGTGACCATCGTGTAGGTGTAGGTCAGGCTGACCCCGATCGAATCGGGCGGGCAGACGTTGCCGCTGCAGTACGAGGGGCAGCCGCTGCTGCACAGCCAGGTCACCGCGTGGCGGCTGCAGGCGGCCCAGTTGGTCGTCCCCTGGGTGAAGGTCAGCGAGCCGTCGCCCTTGTTGGTCCACGTGTTCGTGGTGCCGGCCATCGGGTTGCCGCTCAGGTCCGACTGCCAGATCTTGATCGTGGCGACCGCGTTGGGGTAGCCGAGGATCGGCGAGCCCGGGCTCTTGAGGACCTTGGTGACCGCGTTGATGATCGCCGGGTCGATCGCGTTGCACTCCGCCGAGGTGGCGCCGGTGCCGCCGTTCGAGAGGGTGGCCCCGGCGCGGGCGCCTTCACGGGTCGCGTACTCGAGGGTCATGTTGTGGGTGAACACGAAGCCGAACTCGAGCATGCCCATCAGGAGCAGCAGGAAGACCGGCACGATGACCGCGAACTCGACCATGCCCTGGCCGCGCTGGCCATCCCGGGAACGGCGGACGTACGGTCGCGAGGTCAATCGGGTCAGGCTCACAGGACCGGCTCCATTTCCATCGCGTTGGACTTGACGATCGTCCAGCCCGAGCCGGTGAAGCCGAGCAGGCTCTTGAGGGGCGTGTGCCAGGTGTACGTGTAGGTGATCTGGACCCCGATCGTGTCGAGGCCGGTATGGCCGCTGGCGCAGCCCGAGCCGTTGATCACGTTGCAGCGGTTGGCCTCGGGGTAGCCGCTGGTCGTCTTGGAATAGGGCAGGGTGAACGAGGCGCCACCGACGGTGCAGGCGATCGTCGTGATCGTGCTCCGGGTGTAGGTATTGACGTTGGCGCCCAGGATCGCGCCGGTCGCCGGGTCGGCCCAGTAGATCTGGACGTTGGCGATGTTGGCCGGGCTCGACGGGCCGTTGATGTCGTCCTCGATCTTCTTGAGGATCGCGCAGTCTGCGCCGGTGTTGTTGCCGGCCTCGGCCGCGACCAGCGAGGCGTCGCGGCTGGCGTAGCTCGAGGCGAGGTTGGCGTTCATCAGGAAGCCGTATTCGATGACGGCCACCAGCAAGGTCATGAAGATCGGGAAGACGAAGGCGAACTCGACCAGGGCCTGGCCCTTCGAGTTCGAGGTCCGGTTCGGTCGGCGACGGAGCGAGCGGATCATGTTCTCCGACTTCTGTGCAGTGCTTGCGGTGGAGGTGGTTCGCGGTCTCCAACGATGCTGTGGCGGCTGACCTGCGTGCCATGGGCTGAAGGTCCTAGTCGGGCAGCCACTGCCCGTTGACCCACCCAACAGTGGGAACACGACCTTTCGGCCGACCTTGACGAACGACCATCCATTTGGGCTATGCCGTGCGTGGAACGCCCGCCAAGTGGTGCGTCCGGGCGCCACGCCACGCTGGCCCCCGGGCCCGGGTATCCTGTCGAGCGTCAGTCCCCCAGCCGTGCTCGTCACTCACAGGTGGTGCTCATGAAGGTCGGTGTCGCCAGGGAAACCGCGCCCGGCGAACGACGGGTCGCCCTGGTGCCCGAGGTCCTCACCAAGCTGCTCGCCGCCAAGGTCGAGGTGCTGGTCGAGGCCGGCGCCGGCGGCGGCGCCGCGATCCCCGATTCGGCCTATGCCGATGCCGGCGCCACGATCGTGTCGACCGCCGACCTGTACGCCCAGTCGGACGTGGTCCTCAAGGTCCAGAAGCCGTCCGAGGCCGAGGTCGGCCACCTGCGCCAGGGCCAGGCCGTCGTCGGCTTCCTCCAGCCGCTGATCGACCCGCAGCTCGCGGCGACGCTGGCGGCTCGGGGCGTCACGGCGATCAGCCTGGATGCCCTGCCCCGGACGCTGTCCCGGGCCCAGTCGATGGACGCCCTCAGCTCACAGGCGAATGTCGGCGGCTACAAGGCCGTCCTGATCGCGGCCAACGCCTTCGGCCGCTATTTCCCGCTGCTGACGACGGCGGCCGGCACGGCCAAGCCGGCCAACGTCCTGATCCTGGGGATCGGCGTGGCCGGGCTCCAGGCGATCGGCACGGCGCGGCGGCTGGGGGCCGTGGTCAAGGCCTACGACGTGCGCTCCGAGACCAAGGAGCAGGCCCAGTCGCTGGGTGCCCAGTTCCTGGTCCTGAAGTCGCTCGGCGATGCGTCGGGCTCCGGCGGCTACGCCCGCGAGCTGACCGCCGAGGAGCGGGCCGCCCAGCAAAACGAGCTGAACGGCTACATCGGCGGGATGGACGTCGTGATCACCACGGCCCAGGTTCCCGGTCGCCGGCCGCCGGTCCTGGTGACCGCCGAGGCGGTGAGCCTGATGAAGTCCGGCTCGGTGATCGTGGACATGGCCGCGTCCGCCCTGGGTGGCAACTGCGAGCTGTCGAAGGTCGGCGAGACGATCGTGACCGATAACGGAGTCACGATCATCGCCCCGGACAACCTGCCGGCGACGATGCCGGCCGGCTCCTCGGCCTTCTACGCCCGGAACATCTCGGCCCTGCTCCTCCACTTCGTGAAGGATGGCGCGATGAACTACGACTTCGACGAGGAGATCACGGCCGGCACGGTCATCACCCACGACGGGGCGGTGGTCCAGGCCGCGACCAAGAAGCTCCTCGATCCGCCGCCACCGGCCGTGCCGGCTGCGTCGGCACCGGCGACCCCCGCCACCGGGAGCACCGGGGCATGAGCACCGACCTGCTCAATGCCCTGGCCCTCTTCGTGCTGGCGATCCTGGTCGGCTTCGAGGTCATCAGCAAGGTCCCGGCGACCCTCCACACCCCGCTGATGTCGGGCGCCAACTCGATCCACGGGATCGTGCTGGTGGGCGCGATGCTGATCGCGGCCGAGGCCGACAACCCGCTGAGCTACCTGCTGGCCTTCGTGGCCATGACCTTTGGGGCGATGAACGTCGTCGGGGGCTACGTGGTCACCGACCGGATGCTCCAGATGTTCCGCAAGAAGGCGCCGGCCAAGCCGGCCGCCAGCAGCGAGTCGACCGAGGGCCAGGCCTGATGTCGCAGGCCTGGATCTACACCGTCGTCTACTTCGCCTGGCTGATCGGGGCGGCCTGCTTCGTGCTGGGCCTGCACCTGATGAACTCGCCGGCGACCGGTCGCAACGGCAACCGGCTGAGCGCCTCGGGCATGATCCTGGCGGTCGGCGGCACGTTCGTCTGGCTGCTCCTCCAGCCCGGCGGCATTTCCGGGATCTCGCTGGCGATCATCGTCATCGGCTTCCTGCTGGGCGGCGGCGCCGGCCTGTACACCGCCCGGACGGTCCAGATGACGGCGATGCCCCAGCTGGTGTCGCTGTTCAATGCGGTCGGCGGCGGGGCGGCCGCCCTCGTGGCGATCGACGACTTCATCAAGCTGGCGACGGGCGACGTCGCGGCCGACCTGTCGACGACGATCTTCGTCGTCCTGGGGGTGCTCTTCGGGTCGGTCACTTTCACCGGCTCGCTGATTGCCGGGGGCAAGCTCCAGGGCCTGATCCCGGGCAAGCCGATCGTGGTGCCCGGTGGCCAGATCGTCACGATCGCGGTGGCCGCCGTCGCCCTGATCGGCACCCTCGTCCTGGTCCTGGGCGCCGCCGGCGTGTTCGCCCTCAGCTCGACCGTCACCCTGCTGGTGCTGGCCCTGATCGTCGCCGCCGGCCTGATCTTCGGGATCACGATGGTCCTGCCGATCGGCGGGGCGGACATGCCGGTCGTGATTAGCCTGCTCAACGCCCTGACCGGGACCGCCGCCGCGATGGCCGGTTTCGTGATCGGCAATCCGGTCCTGATCATCGCCGGCGCCCTGGTCGGCGCCTCGGGCACGATCCTGACCAACCTGATGGCCACGGCCATGAACCGCTCGGTCCTCAACATCCTGGCCGGTGGCTTCGGCACCGGCGACTCGACCGCGGGCGCGGCCGTGGCCGGGGCTGGCGGGTCCGTCCGCGAGATCTCGGCCGACGATGCAGCGATCCAGCTGGCGTATGCCCAGAGCGTGATCATCGTGCCCGGCTACGGCCTGGCCGTGGCCCAGGCCCAGCACCAGGTCCGCGAGCTGGCCGAGCTGCTGGAGGCCAAGGGCGTGGACGTGAAGTACGCCATCCATCCCGTGGCCGGCCGGATGCCGGGCCACATGAACGTGCTCCTGGCCGAGGCCAACGTGCCCTATCCCCAGCTCAAGGAGATGGACGAGATCAACCCCGATTTCGAGCGCGCCGACGTGGCCCTGGTCGTGGGCGCCAACGACGTCACCAACCCGGCGGCACGCAACCCGGGCTCGCCGGTGTCGGGCATGCCGATCCTCGACGTCGACCACGCCAAGTCGATCATCGTCATCAAGCGTTCGATGGGCCGCGGCTACGCGGGCATCGACAACGAGCTGTACTCCAATCCCAAGACCGGGATGCTCTTCGCCGACGCCAAGGAAGGCCTCCAGGCGCTGACGGCGGCCGTCAAGGCGGTCTAGCGCCGACGCGCTGCGGCCCGGGCCGGGGCCCCGGGTGCCCGTGGTCAGTGCCCGGCGAGGGCTTGCAGCGCGTCGACGGCGGACTGGGCCTGGGCTCGGGCTGCCACCAAGGAGTCGTAGGCACTCGCGAGGCTCTGCCCGGCATCGTCCATGATCGGGCCGGCCGTGCCTGCGTCGTACTGGGCCGGCGTCAGGGCCAGGACCTTCGAGGCGAGTCCATGGATCAGGGCGGCCGCGGAGGATGTGTCTGCCTCCAGTGCCGCTCGCGCGGTCTCGGCGGCCGAGGTGTCGTAGCCCGCGGCCTTGGCCACGTCGATCGCCGCGCCCAGCTTGCCGTCGGCCGTCCCGAGGGCCTTGACCGCGGCAAGCTCGCCGTCGGCCGCCCCGGCCTGCCAGCTCTGGCGAATGACCAGGACATAGACCCGGTAGTCGTTGGTGATCGCGTCGAGATCCGGACCGAGCGTCGAGATCGTCGAGTCGTGGGCCAGCTTCGAGTCCAGGCTCTTGAGTCCGCTCCGTGAGCGGCTGATCGTGTGGCTGATCGTCGAGCGATCAGCCGATGTAAGGGTCGCGTCGTCGGCCGCCGCGGTCGACAGCGACGACAGGTCAATGAGGCGTCGATCGATCTCGCAGTGGCCGACCGTTCGGGCCGTCGAGATCGAGGGCTTGGCCGCGAAGGCCGTCCATTGGGCTGTGCACATGGCCGCCTCGGACCAAGCCCCGACCGGAGCTCCCGAGCCGGCGATGATGCCCGTCGTCAGGGCGACCGCGGCCAGCGCCACGCGCACGGACCGGATCATCGCGAGCCTCCCTCGGACCCTGGATCGTTTGCGGCCGACAATGCGTCGCTCGCGCCCGACAGCGCCTTGTCGACGGCGGTCAGATCGCCAAGGTCGAACGACGGCAGGGGTTGCAGGCTCGGTGCTGGGCTGGCGGTCGGGCCGGCCGCCACCGGAGCAGTTGCCGCGGGCGTCGCGACCGGTGTCGCGTCGGCGCCCGGTGCCGTCGCCGCCGGTTGCCGGGCACAGCCGACCACGACGAGCGCAGCCAGGCTGAGTGCCAGCAACCGCCGCCTGGATTTGGCCACGTCTTGCATCTCCCTCGATCAGGCCGCCGTCAGGACGACCAGGTCGATCGTCCACGGTGCGTCCGTAACGCTCAACCAAGCCGGCATCGTTGTACGTAAGCCGAACGTAAGGTCAGCGTCGTCCGAACGTCCCCACTGATGACCCGGCCATCGGTCCCCGGCTACGGCGCCCCGCTCGAGCGGCCGAAGGCGACGCCGCGCTCACGGAGCGAGACGAAGGCGTCGTGCCCGATCACGAGGTGGTCGAGCAGCTCGATGTCGAGGAGCCGGCCGGCAGCCAGGGCCTCGGCGGTGAGGTGCAGGTCGTCGGGTGATGGCGTCGGATCGCCCGACGGGTGGTTGTGGACGAGGATGATCCCCGAGGCATTCAAACGCACGGCGTCGCGGTACAGCTCGCCGACCCGGACCAGGCTCGAGCTGACGTTGCCCTGGTAGACCGTCGAGACGCGCAGGACGGCGTTCTTCGTGTTGAGCAGGACGACTCGCAGCTCCTCGCGCTCGAGGCGGCCCATCTGGAGGATCAGTCGCTCGGCCACGTCGCGCGGCGCGCGGATCGTCCAGCGGCCGGTCGGCCAGTCGGCCAGCAGCCGCCGTCCGAGCTCGAACGCCGCGCTGAGCTGGGCGGCCCGAGCCGGCCCGATCCCGGGGATCGCCGCCAGCTCGGTGTCCGAGGCTCGGGCCAGCCCGGTCAGGCCGTCGTGCCGGGCGAGCGCTTCCTCGGCCAGGTCGACCGCGTTCATGCCCCGGGCGCCGGTGCCCCACACGAGGGCGATCAGCTCGGCGGCGTTCAGCCCGCCCGGGCCACGCAGGGCGAGTCGCTCTCGCGGTCGCTCGGCCTGGGGCACCTCGCGCAGTGCCCGGCCGATCCGGACGCCACGGTCCCCTCGCGAGGGGTCGAAGGCGAGCGGCGTGAATGGGTTCGTCATCCGGGACCTCAGGCAGCCAACAGGGTGGGCGTCCCCGGCTCCGAACGACGAAGCCCGCCGATTCCTCCGCCATCCGGAGCCGGGAACAGGACGAACCCTACGGGCCGACCCTCACCGGTCGATCACCCGGGGCTGCACCGCCGACTGTTGCCCGGCCGGCGCCGGGTCAGGTGCCGACAGCCAGCCCGACGAGGATCAGGGGGATGGCGTTGAACATCGCATGGAGGCCGAACGAGGAGGCGAGTGAGCCGCGCTTGACGAAGATCCAGCCCAGTGCGATCGCGACCGGCAGGCGGGTGACGAAGGCGATCAGGGCAGCCGGCGGCGTCCCGCTCAGGGTCAGCACATGAGCGACGCAGAAGAGCAGGGCGCCGCGCAGGATCCCGGCCCGGGCGCCCATCCCCCGGACCCAGGCCGTCGTGGCGAAGCCGCGATAGAAGAGCTCCTCGCCGAGGGGCGCGATCAGGATCCCGGAGACCAGGTTGAGGACCGCCTCGCCGGTCGTCTGGGCCACCGGCAGCGGCCCGGGCGGCGTCGTGCCCAGGAGCTGGATCAGGATCCCGCCCAGGAGCAGGGTCACGAACAGGATCGGGACCGCCAGGAGCATCCCTTCGAGCAGGTCCCGGAGCAGGCCGGCCAGGGGCGTCCCCGCCGACCCGTCGCGGCCGGCCCGGACCGGCACGCCCATCTCGCGCCAGCTGAGCGAGCCGGAGCCAACGACGAGGGCCGCGACGAGGACCACCGCCCCGCCGTTGAGCAGCACGAGGTCGACCAGGGCCTCGAGCGCCCCACCGGCGGGCACATGCAGCGCCTGGAGCGGCGGGAACGCCAGCAGCTCCAGGAGGAGCGTGAGGGCAACGTAGGCCCCGAACAGGATGAATGGCGACGGTCCGCGATAGGCCAGGCGCCCGTCGGCCTGGCGCTCGATCGCCTGTGAACCGGCTGCCGCGGCGAGGCCCAGGGCGAGCACGAACGTTCCCGCGCCCAGCAGGATCGCACCGGCCACGTCCGAGGGCTGGGCGAGCAGGACGACGAAGATCGTCGCGGCGCCGATCAGGCTGGCCAGCCAGCCGACGAGATACAGGCCGGGCGCCCGGCGGCCGTCGAGCGAGAACGTGCGCAGGCCCGGACGGGTCGGGCCGACGACCTCGGGGACCGGGTCTAGCCCGGCAGGATCGTCGGGAGCGCGGAGCTCCGCTGGTTCATTGCCGGACGGGTCAGGAGCGGGCGGGCCGGGCTCGGGCGGGCCGGACTCGCCGCCGGTCAACGCTCCGGGAGCGGGTCGGAGGCGGCCCGGGCCGGTCTCGGGCTGCCACTGCGCGGCGACCGCCGGGTCCGGGTCGTCTCGGCGTCGATGTCGGTGGTGATGACCGGCACGTCGACCGAGCTCGCGACGCTCGCCGCAGCAGCGGCAGCAGCGGCCGCCACGGGATACGGCGCCGGGGTGGCGCCAACGGCGGCCCCGATCGGCTCACGCCGCTCGAAGTCCTTGCCGCACCAGGCGCACAGCGACCAGTCCAGGCCGACGAGCCGGTTGCAGTTGGGGCAGACCCGGTTGAGGCGGGTCCGGCAGGTTGGGCAGATCAGCCACTGGTCGGCCACCCGCCGAGCGCAGGTCGGGCAGTGCGGGACGGCGTCGACCTCGTTGAGCAGGGCCTCCTCGGCCAGCGAGCGCTCGGTCGCCTCGGCGACCTTCTCGTGGGGCCGGATCAGCTTGTAGATCAGGGCCGCGAAGATGAACAGGACGGGCGTGAACAGGATGATCAGGCTCGCCGCGAAATAGGGCAGGACGGGGTTGTCCGAGCGCGTCTGCATGTCGCGGAACGCCCAGTACGCCGTCGCGATCCAGATGACGACGATGTAGGCGAGGATCGCCCGCAGGCCGAACTGGATGACCGGCGCGTCGAAGAAGCCGCCGAGGGCGCCCCCGATCGTGTCGAGTATCGGACCCATCTGCTGTGCCCCGAGCCTCCTGAGCCTGGAGACGACCTGCGTCTGCCGTTGGGCAGTGTATCAGGGGTCCCGCTGAGGCTAGACGGTTGGCGGAACCGCCGGGTGACGCCCCGCGCGCACGCCAATCAGGCCGCCGGCCATCAGCACGAGTGCCCCAACGAGCAGCAGGGTCACCCCCAGGCCGTCGCTGAACGGCCGGGTCTGGTAGGCCCAGTCGAGGCCGAACAGGATCGCGCCGATCGCCAGCGGTGCCAGTCCGGCCCGGATCCAGGTGGGGATCGGGTTGGGCACGCCATTGACCGCGAGCAGGAGCAGGGCCGCGACCACCAGGGGCAGGTAGCCAATGTTGGCCAGGCCCCAGCGGTCGAAGTAGGTGCTGCCGACGGCACCGATCACCCCGTCCCGGGACCAGGGCATCAGGAAGCTGACCGCACCGATCGCTGCGCCCGCGATCGCCAGCCAGCCCGGCAGCTCGCCGGGCGCCTGGACCGAGACACCGGCGCGCTTGGCCGGCAGCGCAGACACCGCCGGCTCCACGTTTGGCGCACCGAGCGGCGGGCCGAAGGCGACGGCCGAAACGGCGCCCGTGGCGCTGCTCGAGTAGCCCGGCGTGACGGCGCGCGTCGCGGCATGGACATCGGCCAGGCTGCGGCTGCGCGGACGGAGGACCGGCGCCGTGAACGAGGCCGACGGCGCGAGGTAGGCGCCCGGGATCGCCGGTGGCGGGGTACCGGCCGAGTCCGGCGGATCGTCATCGTCGGCCTGCTGGTTGAGCCAGGCGGTCGCCCGGCGGGCCTCGACCTGCTGAAGGATCGAACTCGACCGGGGCGACAGCGTCGGAGCTGGCGTCACTGTCACGGGTGTCGATGACAGGGCCGATCCGGCCTTGGGGACCTGGGCGGCATACCAGGGCACCTGTGGTGCGGCGGGCTCGGCGTTCGGCGCCGGTGGCGCGGCCGCGGCGGACGGGGCCGCGCGGCGAACAGCGGTTCGCGAGGCGCGAGCCGGAGGCGTGGTGGCGGGCGCGGGGCTGGGCGGCAGGGCGGGCGCTGTGCCGACGCCGGGAGCCGTGGCCGTGACCCGCTTCGGACCACCCGAGACAGTGGCCACCAGGGTCCCGCAGGCGGGGCAGGAAAGCCGCCCATTGGACACCAGGGCGCCGCATGACGGGCAGGCGATCGGCTTCCTCGGCAAGGCAGGCACCTCTCGAACCGACCATCGGCGGATCCCGGTGGCTCGGGCGTTACAGGGTGGCACGCTCCACGGGCATTCCACCACTCCCCCGATGGTCCTCCCCCACGACCAG
>DATGGC010000308.1:0-2404 GCA_035308745.1 Candidatus Limnocylindrales bacterium
GAGGGAAGCGGGGGCGAAGGAAGCTGGGGCGAGAACGAAGCGGGGGCGTGTCGGAAACGGGGGCGTCCCGTTCGTGGAATGGGTACCGGGGATGCCGGGTGGCATCCGTCGAAACGGAGGACAACGTGAAGTACGCGATTCTGCTTTACGACACCGAGGCGGCCAGGGGCATGACCGAGGCCGAGGGTCACGCCTGGTACGCCGAGATCGGCGCCTGGTACGAGAAGGGCGGCGGCGGCTCGGGCAAGCTGGCCGACGGCGGTAACCAGCTCACGCCTCCGGCCGGGGCCAAGACGGTGCGCTCCAGCGGCGTCACCGACGGGCCGTTCATGGAGACCAAGGAAGCGCTCGGCGGGTACTCGATCCTCGAGACCGACACGATCGAAGAGGCCGTGGAGATCGCGAAGACCTGGCCGGGCGTCGACCGGGGCTGGATGACGGTCGAGGTCCGGGGCATCGTAGAGATGTGAGGTCCTCAGAAGGACAGGCGGCGGGCGAGTAGCTCGCGCTCGGCCGGGTTGCCGGCCAGCGCGAGCGCCCGCTCGCTGGCGGCGCGGGCCTCGTTATCCCGCCCGAGACCGGTGAGCAGGCCCGCCCGCAGCGCGTGGAAGAGATGGTAGCCGTCCAAGTCGCCGGCGAGCGGCTCGATCTCGGCCAGTGCGGCCTCCGGGCCGACGACGTAACGGGTGGCGACGGCCCGGTTGAGCAGGACCACCGGGGACGGGGTCATCTCGTAGAGCCGGTCGTAGCAAAACCGGATTTGCGTCCAGTCGGTCTGGCCGTAGTCGGGGGCCTGCGCGTGCAGGGCGGCGATGGCCGCCTGGGCCTGGTAGGGACCGGGCTCGCGCATGGCGAGCGCGCGGTCGAGCAACCGGGTGGCCTCGGCGATCAGTGGCTTGTCCCATTTGGCGCGGTCCTGCTCAGCGAGCCTGATCATCCGGCCCCAGCTATCGAATCTGGTCGCGGCCCGGGACTCGTGCAGGAGCAGCAGCGCGAGGAGCCCGAGGACTTCGGGCTCGCGCGGCATCAGCCGGTGCAGCAGCCTGGTCAGCGAGACGGCCTGGGCCGCGAGGTCGCGACGGGCCGGCTGGCGTCCGGCGCTGGCCAGGTAACCCTCGTTGAAGACCAGGTAGACCACGGCCAGCACCTCGGCGAGCCGATCGGCCAGGTCGTCGGGGTCGGGGACGCGCAGGTCCGCGTGCGCGGCGCGCAGGGCCTTGCGCGCCCGCAGGAGCCGCTGCGTCATGGCGGGCTCGCTGGCCAGGAACGCGGCGGCGATCTGCGCGGTGGTCAGGCCGCAGACGGCCCGCAGCGTGAGCGCGATCTGCGACTCGCGCGGGAGCGCGGGGTGGCAGCAGGCGAAGACCATCCCCAGCAGTTCGTCGTCCGCCGCCTCGTCGCCGTTGGAGGCGTCGTCGCCGTCGGCGGCGTCGGTCATCGTCGCCGCGAGGAGCGCGAGCTTTTCCTGCCCGGCCCGGGCCCGGCGCAGCCGGTCGATCGCCTTGCGGCGGGCCGTGGTGGCCAGCCAGCCGCCGTAGTTGGGCGGCACCTCCTGATCGCCCCAGTGCTCGATCGCCTCGATAAACGCGTCCTGGACGGCGTCGGCGGCGAGGCCCACGTCGCCGACGCGCGCGGCCAGCGCGGCCGTGATCCGGCCCGCCTCTTCCCGGTAGACCCGCTCGAGCTGCGCTGCGTCCAGTTCATGCGCCGGTGAACTTGGGCGGGCGCTTCTCGGTGAACGCGGCTATCCCCTCGGCGAAGTCGCCCGAGCCTGCCATCTCCCGCTGGATCTGCGCCTCGAACTCGAGCTGGGCGTCCATCTGGGCGTACAGCCACTGGTTCAGCTGGCGCTTGGTCCCGGCGTACGACTTGGTGGCGCCGGAGGCGAGGCGGTCGAGCAGCGCGCCAGCGCGCTCACGGAACTCCTCGTCGGGCCAGACCTCGTTGATCAGGCCCCAGTCCTTCGCGGTCTGGGCGTCGAGGCGCTCGCCCAGCATGGCCAGCTGCGTCGCCCGGGTGAAGCCGATCCGGGACGGCACTAGCAGCGAGGAGCCGCCGTCGGGGACGAGCCCGATGTTCACGAAGGCAAGCTGGAAGAACGCGGACTCGGCCGCGACGATCAGGTCGCAGGCCAGCGCGAGGGAGAGCCCGATCCCGGCCGCCGGGCCGTTAACCGCGGCGATGACGGGCTTGGGCATCTCCCTGATTCCGGTGATGATCGGGTGGTACCGCTGCGTCAGCCGCTGGTACACGTTCAACTCGCCGGCCGGATCGGCCGCCTCCTTCAGGTCGGCGCCGCTGGAGAAGGCGCGGCCGGCGCCGGTGATCTGCACGGCCCGGACCTCGGGATCGTCGGTGGCCACCCGGATCGCGGCCAGCAGATCGAGGGCGAGCTGCTTGTTCC
>DATGGC010000309.1:0-10219 GCA_035308745.1 Candidatus Limnocylindrales bacterium
TCGAATCGACCAGCTACCGCCTGATCGAAGCCCTGGCCGAAGCCCTCGCCCAGGAAGTTCTGACCGCGTTCGCGCCGATCACCGAGGTCGGCATCCGGGTCCGCAAGCCGCAGGCGCCGCTCGACGGCACCCTGGCCTGGGCGGGCGTCGAGATCTGGCGGCGGCGCCTGGCGCGCTGACCTTCGAAGGCGGGCGTCGGGCCGGGGAATCGGGAGACCCCGGCGCCTGGGGGGCGGGCACCGGGGTCTCGGTCAGTGGGCCGTTGGCTCAGGGGTTGGTCGGACGGGTTCCCAGGGTCAGCTGGAGATTGAGCGTCTTGCCGTCCCGGTTGATGCCCAGGGTGACGGTCCGGCCCGGGGCGAACTGGGTCAGGACCGCGTCGAGGGGATGGTCGCCGTCGATCGTCTGGCCCTCGATCGAAGTGACGATGTCGCCGTCCTTGACCCCGGCCTTGTCGGCCGGGCTGCCCGCCACGACGCCGGGCTGGTTGACGCCGCTCGCGTCCTGGCCGCCGCTGACGTAGGCGCCCTGGGCGACCGCCAGCTTGAGCTGCTGCTGCAGTTGGAGGTCGATCGTCTCGTAGCGAATGCCGATCCACGGCCGGGCCAGGGGCTGGCCGGCGATCGCCTGCTGCATGATTGGCTTGGCGATGTTGATCGGGATCGAGAAGCCGATCCCCTGGGCGTCCGAGGCGACCGCGGTGTTGATCCCGATGACGTCGCCGACGGCGTCGACCAGCGGCCCGCCGCTGTTGCCAGGGTTGATCGCGGCATCGGTCTGGATCAGGTTGTTGATCGAACCGGTGTCGGTGTCGATGCTCCGGCCGGTGGCCGAGACGATCCCGGCCGTGACGCTGTTGGAGTAGGTCCCCAACGGGCTCCCGATCGCGATCGCCAGCTCGCCGACCTTGATCGTCGAGGAGTCGCCCAGCGGTGCGGTCGGCAGGTTGGTCGCGTTGACCTTGACCACGGCCAGGTCGGTCAGGGTGTCGATGCCGTAGATCGTGCCGGTGAACGAGCGCCCGTCCTTGAGCTGGACGGTCAGGCTGTTGGTGTCGGCCACGACGTGATGGTTGGTCAGGATCCAGCCGTGGGAGTCGAAGATCACCCCCGAGCCGATCCCCGAGGTCGCGGTCGCGTCGTTCGGGTCGGTGCCGGCCGTGACGATCCGGACGACCGCCGGGCCGACCTTGGCCGCGGCGCTGATCGTGGCCGACTGCTCATCGACGGTGACCGGCTGGGTCACGTTGGTGCCGGCCGGGCTGTTGACCACCGCCGCGGCCGGCCGATCGAGGCCGCCCGAGGCACGGATGGCGGCATACGTCCCGGTCGAGGCCAGCACGGCGGCCAGGACCGCGGTCAGGAAGACGATGCCCAGGCTCGGTCCGCGCCGGGCCGCGGGCGGTGGGGTGGGCGGCGCGACCGCCGGCTCGAACCAGGTTTCGGGGGTGCTCGGCGGCGGGGCGCCCCAGGTCTGGCGCTGCCATTCGGTCGGCGCCTCGGGCGGCGGTGAGTAGCTCATCGGGGCGGCGAAGCCAGGTCCGGCCACGGGCGCCGCGGGCGCCGGCGGCACGGAATAGGCCGGCGGCTCGGGCGCCGCGGCGGGCAGCGGCGCGGGCGGCAGGCCTGGGTCTGGCTGGGGGTTGATCGGGTCCATCGCGGTGATCGTGCTCCTGGATCGGAAATCGAGTCGGCCGCGGGGCGCGCGTCGCTCGGGTGCGCCTCGGCGGGTTGACCCTCAGCGTGGGGCTTCCGGATTCAGCAGCGGCGGGTGAGCCGATGAAGAATCCGTTATCTCGGCGCCGCGTTCGGGGATGGTAGCCGGGTTCGCCCGGGATGACCCCGCGGGCCGGGCCGGCGGCTCGGGCGCCGGCAGGTCGCCGGCTCGCGGGTCGCGCGGCAGGGTGACCACAAAGGCCGAGCCGCCGCCCAGGCGGCTGTCCACGACCACCCGGCCGCCATGCATGTCGACGATCGACTTGACGATCGCCAGGCCCAGGCCGCTGCCGCTGCCGCGCGCCTCGTTGGCCAGCGAGCCGCGGTAGAAGCGCTCGAAGATCCGGGGCAGCTCGGCCGTGTCGATCCCGATCCCGTTGTCGCGGACCTCGATCTGCGCCCCGCCCTCGACCGCTCGGACATCGACATCGACTCGACCACCGGCGGCCGTGAACTTGAGGGCGTTGCCGATCAGGTTCGAGACGACCTGGCCGATCCGCTGGGGATCGTGTCGGATGCGCAGGGGCCGGCTGGCCGTGTGCAGGTTGAGGGCGATGCCGCGCCGGCGGGCCGTCGGCTCGGCCTGTTCGACCGCCGACTCGACGGCCGTCCGCAGGTCGTCCGGGCGCAGGTCCAGGAGGACCAGGCCGGAGTCGAGCTTCGAGAGCTCGAGCAGGTTCTGGGCCAGCCAGTCCAGGCGTTCGAGCTGCTGGCGGCTCGATTCGAGGAACTCGGTCCGGGTCGCTGGATCGTCGTCGGCGCCCTCCCGGAGGAGCTCGTTGAACATCCGCATCGCCGCGATCGGGGTGCGCAGCTCGTGGGACACATCGGCCAGGAAGTCGCGGCTCCGGTCGCGATCGCGGCGGATGATCGCGACGCTCTCGTCGAGCCGGGCGGCCATCTGGTTGAACTGCCGGGACAGCTCGATGATCTCGGTGCTGCCCGGGTTGCGCGGGTCGATCGCGACCCGCCGGGCGAAGTCGCCCTCGGTCAGGTCCCGGGCGGCCTCGGTCAGCCGGCGCAGCGGGGTCGTGAAGCGCCGGGCGAGGAGCGAGGCGACGACGACCGACAGGAACAGGCCAGCGATCGCAATCACGATCAGGAGCGAGAAGATCGCGGCCAGGGTGCTTGCTCGATAGGTGTATGGGTTCGCGAGCTGGACCTGGATGCCGTACTCGAACAGGTTGGTCTGCTGGACGACGTCCGGGCCGGGGTCGTTGTAGGGGATGTTGTCGCGGGCCTGGCCCGGCCGGGGCAGGGCCTGGAGGGTGGCACTGAACTGGCCGTTAGCGGCCGGCACGAGCACCTCCCGGCCGTTCCCGTCGCGGGTGATCAGGCCGATGCTGACCTTCAGGTCGGCCTGGGCGAGGTCGTTGGCCAGGATCCGTTGCTCGGTGGGATTGGCCAGGAAGGCGGCGGCCTGGCTATCGAGGGTGTCGGTCGGGCCGACGATCGGCTCACCGTCGGTCAGCGCCGCCAGGGAGACCTTGATCGCGTCGCGCACGGTCACAGCCCGGACCTGGAGGTCGTTGACCTGGAGGTTGTAGAAGTAGTCGTCGACCCGGTTGATGACGCCCACGAAGACCAGCAGCAAGGTCAGCGCGACGACGCCCGAGAAGGCGATCGTCAGCCGGGCGGCAAACGTCCGCGGCAGGAGTGGCCGGAGCCAGCTCCGGATCCTGCGCCGGGCGCCCATCGGCCGGTCAGCGCTCGGCGAAGGCGTAGCCCGCACCTCGGACGGTGAGGACGAAGACCGGCAGCGACGGATCGTCCTCGATCTTCTCGCGCAGGTGGCTGACGTGGACGTTGATCGTCTTCTCGTCCTGGTCGAGGGCCTCGTAGTCACGGAGCAGCTCGAGGAGCTCGCGCCGCGAGTAGACCCGGCCCGGCCGGCTGGCCAGGTGGCGGAGGATCTCGAACTCCGTTGCGGTCAGGGCGATCCGGTGCTGGCCGCGCTGCCCCCGCCGCCGCTCGAGGTCGATCAGCAGGTCACCGTGGCGGATGACCCGGCCGCCGGCCGCGTCGGCCAGGTCGCCGTACGCCCGACGCAGGAGCGCCTTGATCCGGCTCATCAGCTCGCGCAGGCCGAAGGGCTTGGTCAGGTAGTCGTCGGCGCCGAGCTCGAGGCCGATCACCTTGTCGACCTCGTCGTCGCGCGCGGTCAGGACCAGGACCGGCGCCTTGGAGCCGGTGGCCCGCAGCCGGCGGAGGACCTCGAAGCCGTCGATCCCCGGCAGGCGGACGTCGAGCACGACCAGATCCGGGGCCTGGTGGGTCGCGAAGTCCAGGCCCTCTTCGCCGCTGCGCGCCACGGTCACCTCGTAGCCCTCCTGCTGGAGCGCGTACTGGATTCCTCGCGCGACGGCGAACTCGTCCTCGACGATCAGAATGGTGGCGGCCATCCCGCGGCATGCTACACCGACTTCGAAAATGGGCCGAAGGGCCGTTGTGCTACGCTCCGGGATCAACCCACGGAGGATCCTCCCTAGATGACCACGACTCGACCGAAGCTGGCCGCCTCCGAGCGGCTCGTCCTCGGCAAGCACGTCGCCCAGGTGCGGCGCTCGGGCGGCCTGCCGGCCGTGATCTACGGCCACGGCGTTGCCTCGCAGGCGATCACCATCGATGCCCACGAGTTCGCCCAGCTCCATCGCAAGACCGGCCCGAATGCCCTGATCGACGTGTCGGTCGATGGCCACAAGGCGGCTCCGGCGCTGATCCACGCGATCCAGCGGGACCCGGTCCACCAGCGCGTGCTCCACGTCGACCTGCTCGCCGTGCGGATGACCGAAGAGCTGACCGTCGAGGTTCCGATCGTCTTCACCGGCAGCGCGCCGGCCGTGGAGCTGAACGGCGGGACACTCCTGCACATGACCGAGTCGGTCCGCGTCCGGGCCCTGCCGGATCACCTGCCCCAGGCACTCTCACTGGCCATCGACTCGCTCGTCGACTACGAGGTCACCCTCCACGTCCGCGACCTGGAGATCCCCGCCGACGTCACCCTCCTGACCGATCCCGAGGAAGCCGTCGTCCGGGTCCAGGCACCGCGCCAGGAGGAGGTCGCCCCGGTCGTCGAGGGCGTCGCCGAGCCGGCCGCCGAAGGCGACGAGGCTGCGCCCGCCAGCGAGTCCGCCGAGAGCTAACCCGGTCCCGGCCGGCGCGCGAGCGCGTAGACAACCGGCACCCGCCAGGCAAAGGCCGCGACCGGCAGGCCGGCCAGCCGCCGCTCCGTGGCCGCCCGCAGCTCGGTCCGTTCGGCGCTGCTCAGGTCCGCGAACAGCTCCCGCTCGGCGTATTCCTCGAGGAACGCCAGGTACCGCCCGGGGTCGTGGTCGTAGGCCAGCCCTGCTTCGCGGGCGACCACCGATCGGAACCCGATCCGGCGGAGGCGGGTCGCGGTCGCGCCGGCCGAGGCCAGGTCGCCCGCCCGGGCCTCCTCAGGCTCGCCGTCGAGCTCGACCGGATCGTCCCCGGACTCGAGCTCGTCGAGGGCGTCTTCGAAGGCTTCGTCCGGGGCGAAGCGGTCGTCCGCGACGCGCCAGGTGACGAACGCCAGCCGGCCGCCGGGCCGGAGGACTCGGAACGCCTCGCCCAGGGCCACGCTCAGGCGAGGCACCAGCTGGAAGGCGAAGGAGCTGATCACCAGGTCGAACGAGGCGTCGTCGAAGGGCAGCCGCTCGGCATGCCCGCGCAGCCAGTCGATCCGGGCCAGGCTCGACCTCGGGAGGCTCTGCCGGGCCGTGGCCCGCGCCACCCCGAGCATCTCGGCCGAGCCATCGAGGCCGAGCACCTCGACCGCGGGCCAGCGCCGGACCGCCTCGATTGCCAGCAACCCGGCGCCGGTCCCCACGTCCAGGACCCGGCCCGCGGGCCGGCCGGCCAGCCGTTCGAGCCGCTCCAGGAGGTCGCGGGCCGACGGGGCCAGGACGGGCTCCCACCAGGTCCGATAGGCGAGCGCCGACGCGTCGTAGCGGGCCTCGATCGTCTTCATGCCGGGCGGGTCTTCACGCCTCGTATCGTGCCACTCCACGGGCCGGGCCTCGCCGCCCTATCCTGCGCTCGATGGATCTGCCGGTCAGCCCGCCGATCGAGCCGATGCTGGCCAAGCCGGCGTCGAGCTTCCCGACCGACCAGGGCTGGCTGTTCGAGCCCAAGTGGGACGGCTTCCGGGCCCTGGTCTTCCGTGACGGCGACGAGGTCCTGATCCAGTCTCGCGACCTGAAGCCCCTCGATCGCTACTTCCCCGAGCTGGCCGCGCCGCTGCGGGCCTCGCTGCCCCAGCGTTGCGTCCTGGACGGCGAGGTCGTGATCGCCGGCAAGGACGGGCGGCTCGACTTCGACGCGCTGCTGCTGCGCATCCACCCGGCCGAATCGCGGGTCCGGATGCTGGCCGCCGAGTCGCCGGCCAGCTACGTGGCCTGGGACCTGCTGGCGCTGGGCGACGAGGACCTCCGTCCGGTGCCCCAGGCCGAACGGCGGACCCGGCTCGAGGCGATCCTGGCCGATGTCCAGCCGCCGGTCCACCTGACCCCGGCTACCCGCGACCGGGCGCTGGCGATCGACTGGTTCGAACGGTTCGAGGGGGCCGGCCTCGACGGAGTGATCGCCAAGCGCCTCGATGCGCCGTACCAGCCGGGCAAGCGGGCGATGATCAAGCTCAAGCACCAGCGCACGGCCGACTGTGTCGTGGCCGGCTTCCGCTGGCACAAGGACGGGCCGGGCACCCTGATCGGGTCGCTCCTGCTCGGCTTGTTCGATGCCGAAGGCACCCTCCATCACGTCGGGGTGACCTCGTCGTTCACCATGGCCCGCCGGGCCGAGCTCGTCGCCGAGCTGGCTCCGCTCCGGACGGACGCGTCCGAGGGCCATCCGTGGGCCGGCTGGGCGAGCTGGGCCGAGGAGATGGCAGCCGGCGGCCAGCGGGTGCCCGGCGCCACGTCGCGCTGGAACCGGGGCAAGGACCTGTCGTGGGAGCTGCTCCGACCGGAACGGGTTGTCGAAGTGGCCTTCGACCACCTCCAGGGCGACCGGTTCCGGCATGGCACCACGTTCGTCCGCTGGCGCCCGGACAAGTCCCCGGCCGACTGCCGCTACGACCAGCTGGCCGAGACCCCGGCCTTCGAATTGAGCCGGATCTTCGCGACCTGACCCCCTTTCGCCGGACGCGCCGGACGGGCACAATCGTCGCACTGAACCACGGCACGCCGCCACGACCAGGAGGGCCACCGCGATGACCGACGAACAGCCAGCGCAGGATCCGGGCGCCGGAGACCCGGCCGCCGTCCCGCCGGCCGCTCCGCCCCCGGTCGAGGGCGCGGGCTGGGTCCAGCCACCACCGGCAGCCGCCGGTCCCGCTGCCGCTCCCGGACCGGCCTGGGGACAGCCGGCCGCTCCGCCGCCGGTCCAGGGCTCGGGTTGGGTCCAGCCGCCCGCAGCGCCGGCTCAGCCCGCCGCTCCGGGGCCGGCCTGGGGCCAGCCGCCGGCAGCACCGGTCCAGGGCTCGGGTTGGGTCCAGCCACCGGCTCAGCCGGCCGCCGCTCCCGGGCCGGCCTGGGGCCAGCCGCCGGCCGCGCCGGTCCAGGGCTCGGGCTGGGTCCAGCCACCCGCAGCGCCGACTCAGCCTGCCGCCGCGCCAGGACCCGCCTGGGGCCAGCCGCCAGCCGCCGAGCCGGTCCAGGGCTCAGGTTGGGTCCAGCCACCGGCCGCCGCTCCCGTGCCGGCGCCCAATTGGGGTGGTCAGCAGCCGCCGGCCGCGCCCCCGCCTGGTTGGGCACCGCCCCCGGCCGCAGCGCCGGGAGGCTGGGCTCAGCCCCAGCCAGCCCAGGGCTGGGCGCAGCCGGCCGTCCAGCAGCAGCAGGGCTCGGTCACGATTCTCGCCCGGCTGGCCGGAGCGGTCCTCATCCTGATGGGTCTGTTCTGGGGCCTGATCGGCGTGCTCCTGATCGTGGGTGCCTCGATCTTCCGTTCGTTCCTCGACAACTTCGGGCCGCTGAGCACGAACACCGACAACCTCGACACGGCCGGCAATATCGTGGGCGGCGTGCTCGTCGGGTTCGGGATCGTGATCCTGGTCCTGGCGATCGTCGAGGTCCTGGGCGGCTTTGGCGCGTTGTTCGGCAAGAGCTGGGGCCGGCTGATCGGGGTGCTCTACTCGTTGTTCTTCGGCGGCTTCCTGTTGCTGAGCCTGACCGGCGCGGCCCGATCCTCGGACCTCACCAACGCGGATACCCGCAACGGCGGGATCCTGCTGCTGGTGATGTTCCTGCTCTACCTCTACACGTTCATCGTCCTGATCATCCGCTGGCGCGGCCGCCCGCACGCCTGACCGCGGGAGCGGCTCAGGCCCCGGCGAACCTTCCGGGCGGCTGAGGCCGATCGACCCAGGCGATCAAAACGCCGGAATCGGAAGCTCGGCAGCGATCTTGCCGCCGCGTTCGCGCCATCTGATTGGCGTGGGCGATGGAATCCGTGGAATCGTGCTTGCTCGGGTCGTCCGGTCGCCTCGATTCCACGGATTTGATCGCCACCGGCGATAGCTCGGGGCTCGCAGCGACGGCTGCGCCCCGCCGTGCACGAATCTGCCGATTACCGCCCCGCCTCGTCCGGCCGGACCTACAGCCGGTGTGCGCCGCGGTAGGTGGGCGGCGGACGGTTGGGGGGCTTGCGTCGGCCCCGTGACAGGACCAGGCCGGCCAGGACGATGACCGCCACGACCCCGATGCCGATCGGGATGAGCGGCAGGCCGCCTGAGCCGCTGCTGGCCGCCGGCGCGAGGCTGGGTCCCGGGGTCGGGCTGCCGCCGACCTGGCCGATGCTCGGCACGGGTTCCGTTGATGGGCCCGGACCGGTCGACGCCGAAGCCGGCGGTCCGCTGGCCGGCGCGCTTGCGCCGGGGACCGGCGTCGCCGTCGGGTAGGGCGCCGTGGCCGCGCCGGGGGCGACGACCGCGAACTCGCCGAACGCCGTGACCACCGCCAGCCACACCCCGGGCCCCTGGTTCTGGGTCGTCAGCTTCTGCCAGCCCTGGCCGTTGTCGAGCTCGATCGACCGATCCGGGTCGGTGTGCGGGCTGACCATGACCACCGTCACCAGGGCACTGGCCGGGGCGGTCAAGGGCGTGCCGGCGTCGTTGGTGACGCTGATCCGATAGACGTTGCCGTCGATGTGGCCGTCGGCCGGCAGCTCGACGGGCAGCACGGGCTCGATCGAGAACTTCACGGTCGTCGTGCCGGGGGGCAGCACCAGGGCGCCCGAGGTGGCCAGGAGCTGGGCCTGCGGATCCTGCTCCGGGGTGGCGACCGCGATCAGGCGGTTGGCTGTGCCGTCGACCCCGACGCTGCCCTTGGCCCCCTTTGCCCCGCCCTTCGCGCCGGCCGGCGGCACGAGCCAGACGTACGGCTGGGGAACGTACACCCCGTCATAGAGCGGCGGCTCGGTCAACGGCGCGACCCGTTGGGCGAAGCCGATCAGGAGCACGCCCAGGCCGAGCGCGACCAGGCCGATCCGTCGATCTCGAGTCACGCCGCGCACCTTCGCACACCATGGCCCGCCATGCAGGCCGGCACGCCGCTCACCCGCCTCCGCCGATCACGACGTCGCGGACCTTCGCCCCGGCTGCGGCGAACGCCAGGAGCTGCTCGCCTTCTGTGGCCAGCGCCCGCCGGTCGGTCGCGCTTGCCGGCGCCAGGAGATCCACCTTCAAGGAGACCGACGACGGGTCGCTCCGCCCGCCACGCACGATCTGCCAGCCGCCGGCGAACCGGCCATCGAGGAGCACGCTGCCCAGGACGCCGCCACTGCCCGGGAAGAGCGGGGTCTTGTGCTCGACCGCCATCACCCGGGTCCGGTCGTGATGGCCGAGGAGCAGGTTGTCGTACTCGGGCAGGTAGCGTGGTGGGGCCGGCGTGCCAGGGTCCGGCCGGGGTGCCTCGGGCACGTCGTACAGCGCACGGCCGCGCTCGTCATGGAATACGAGCAGCTCGTCCCGCAGCCGCTCGACGACGGTCCGGATCCCGCTCAGCCCGGACCAGTTCTGGATGTCCGCGATCGTCGCCGGGCCCAACGCGGCGAGATAGCGGCGCACCAGACGGTCGGGCCTGGCGTCCGTCCCGACCCGCCGTCCGAGCCAGTCCTCGGCGAGCGCCCAGGTCGGCAGTCCGCCCGAGCCCCACACGCCCCGGGGTGGGATCTGGACGAGGGCCAGGCGTGGCCGGACGACCATCGCCAGCGACAGCGGATCGCGGCCCGGCCACTGCTCGGCGAGCAGGCGGCCGAGCTCGGCCGCGGTCTTCGGCCCGGCTTCGAGGTGGACGCGTGCGACTTCGGCGACCGCGTCCTGGTCGACGCCGGCAAGATTCCGGAAGAACGGCGAGCCGCGGAACCGCCGGGCCAGGAGCGGGACGAAGACCGGTCGGAGGCCCACGAAGTCGGCGGCCGTGACCAGGTGCAGCGTGTCCCGCATCAATGGCGCGCGGACGGCCGTGCGCCCGGTCATCATGCCGGCC
>DATGGC010000310.1:0-5800 GCA_035308745.1 Candidatus Limnocylindrales bacterium
CGACCGCCGCCAACGCCCAGACCGCAGCCAACAACGCCCTGCTCCTGGGCGGGGTGATCGGCGGCGCCGGCGTGATCATCGGCCTCGCCGCACTGGCCATGGCGATGCGCGGCCGGCGGCCGGCTGGGTGACCCGCCCATGATCGTTCGGCGCAGGGCTCGCGCCGCGGCCGTCCTCCTGGGACTCGCCGCGGCGCTGGCCCTGCCCGGAATCGCGCTCGGCCATGCGCTCCCGCAGTCGAGCACGCCCAGCGCCGGCGCGACGCTGACCACGCCGCCCAGCCAGGTCTCGATCGTCTTCGGCGAGCGGCCGGACCCCAACCTGTCCACGATCAAGGTCCTCGACACGACCGGGGCCGTCGTGACGTCCGGGCCAACGGCGCCGGTCGCCGGCAATCCGGTCGAGCTGGCCGTGCCCCTCAAGCCGAACCTGCCGAACGGCGTCTACACCGTGGCCTGGCGGACCGTGTCGGCCGTCGACGGGCACCTCGCCAGTGGCTCGTTCGCGTTCGGGATCGGCGTCGCGCCACCGGCCCCCGGCACGGCCAGCGCGTCGGCAACCGTGATTTCGTCGGCCGGGCCATCCGCCGGCGCGATCGTCGGGCGCTGGCTGCTCTATCTCGGGCTCGTCGGGCTGCTCGGCCTGGCCGTCTTCGGGGCGCTCGTGGCCCATGGCTCGCCGGCCTCCGTCCGCCGGGTCCTGCCGGTCGCCTGGCTGGTGGCCGCCGCCGGGACCCTGCTCGTGGTCGGATTCCAGCTGATCGACGCGGGCGTCGACCCGGGCCAGATCTTCCAGACATCGTTCGGCACGGCCGCCGTGGCCCGCACCCTGCCCGTGCTCGTGGCCGGCCTGGCGGTCGTGCCGATCTGGCTGCGCCGCGGGAATACCCGCCTGGCGCTGGTCGTCGTGGCCCTCGCGGCGACGGGCGCGATGGTCGCCGACGTCGCCTACAGCCACGCCGCCGCCGGCGCCGACCCATTCCTCGACGTCCCGGTCCAGGTCCTCCACGTCGTCGCGGTCGGCCTGTGGCTGGGCGGCCTGCTGGGGCTGCTGGTCAACCTGCGTGGCGAGCCGGGCGAGCACTCGGCCCGCCTGGCCACCCGGTTCTCGCGGCTGGCCACGGCGGGGATCGCGACCGTCGCGATCACCGGCCTGCTCCGGGCGATCTCGGAAGTGGGCACGATCGCGAACCTCCTGGCGTCCGACTTCGGCCACCTGGTGATCGCCAAGACGGCCCTGCTCGGGGTCCTGGCCCTGCTCGGGGCCGTGAACCACTTCCGCCACGTGCCGGCCGCCGGGCGGGCCCTGACCGGCCTGCGCCGGATCGGATCGACCGAGCTGCTGGTCGGTGGAACGGTCCTCCTGTTGTCGGCCTCGCTGGTCAACCTCGCCCCGCCGACCGAGACCAGCGCCCCGGCGGTGAGCAGTGCGGTAGCCGTCGAGCCGGTGATCCTGACCGGCTCCGACTTCGGCACCTCGCTCAGGCTCCGCCTGGACGTCTCGCCCGGGACCGCCGGCTTCAACACGTTCAAGGCGACCGTCACGGACTACGACACCGGCGCGCCAGTGGCCAGCGCGACCGGGGTGACCCTGCGCTTTGCGTTCCCGGGTCGTTCGGACGTGGGCACCTCGCGGCTCGACCTGCCGGAGGTCGCGCCGGGCGTCTTCAGCGCGACCGGCTCGAACCTGTCGCTGGTCGGCGCCTGGCAGGTCACGGCCCTGGTCGTCAATGGGACAGCGTCGGTCGAGGTGGACCTCCAGCTGGTCACTCGCACGACGCCGGCCACGATCGACGTCAACGCGGTCGCCGGCCTGCCCACGATCTACACCGTCCACCTCTCGGCCGGCCGCACGGTCCAGTTCTACCTGGATCCAGGCACGGCCGGCGCCAACGAGGTCCACACGACGTTCTTCGACGCGGCCGGCAACGAGCTGCCCGTCCAGACCGTGGTCATGGTCCTTGGACCGAAAGGCGGGCCGGCCACCGCCCTGGACCCGCGCCAGCTCGAACCCGGCCATTTCGTGGCCGACACCACCCTTGCCGCCGGCACGTACACACTATCGGTGGCCGGTCCGGCTCCCAACGGCGATCAGCTGACGACCCAGCTGGACATGCCGGTCACTCCCTGAGGCAACCCATGACTCACTCGTCTCCCTTCGCCACCGGGCTCCATGGCCGGCTCACGCTCGCCGCTGTCGCCGTCCTGCTCGTCGTTGCCGCCTGCGGCAGCTCTGGCTCGGCGACCGTCGCGCCGTCGATCGGCCCGAGCCTCGTGGCGCCCACCCCGGCCGGCTCGCGGCCGTCATCGCCGGCCGTCCTGACGTTCGTCTCACCGACCCCCAACGAGGTCGTCACCGGGACCACGCTGCACGTCCAGCTGACCCTCCAGAACGCAACGATCGTGCCGGCGACCACGACCAACATCAGCCCGACCACCGGCCACGTCCACCTCTACGTGGACAACGCCCTGGTGTCGATGAACTACCAGCTCACCCAGGACCTGCCGGTCCATCCCGGCACCTACGTGATGTATGCCGAGTTCGTGGCTGCCGATCACGCGCCCTTCGACCCGCGAGTCAAGACGCCCGAGATCATCTTCACCGTCAAGTGAGGCTGCCCGACCACGCCCGGGGCCGGCTGGCCGCGCCGGTCATCCTCGCGGCCGGCGTGGGCATGATCGTGGCCGCCCAGGCCCTGGCACCGGTGGCAGCGCCGCTGTTCGATTCGCTGACCGTCCTCGGCCCGTATCACTACCTGACCCCGGCCAGTGGCCAGACCGGCGATCCGACCTCGGCTACGGTCACCGAACCGCTGGCCAACGGGGCCAGCCCGGGGTTCAACGCGGCCACCAGTGAGTCCCCGCCCCAGGCCCAGCTGATCGCCTCGCCCGACGCCTTCCAACTGGCGCAAGGGAGCACGTCGGTCACGATCGCGATCAAGCCGATCGCGCCGCCGGCACCGTCGAGCGTGGGCACGATCCTGGGCAACGTCTACAGCTACAGCGTCACCGACCAGAACGGCGTTGCCCTGACGACCAAGGCGGGCACCGACGTGACCCTCGTCCTGCGCGCGCCCGACGCGACGACCGAAGCCGTGGTGGCCCAGTACAGCGGCGGGGCCTGGACCCAGATCGCGTCATCGCCGTCCGGGACGCCGGCCTTCTTCCTGGGCACCACCAGCACCTTCGGCGACTTCGCCCTGGTCGCGGCCAAAGGCGGCTTCGGGCCGCTCGAGGTCAGCATCCTGATCCTCGTCGTGGGGGCCGTGCTGGGCGGGATCGGCTTCCTGATCCTCCGCCGCCGGCGCCGGATCGAGCTCGCCCGGGCTGCTGCGGCGAGCCGACGAACGCCGGCCGGCGGCAGGCGGACCACCACCGCCAAGCGCAAGCGACGATGAGCGCCGATCAGCGATCCGGGGCAAACTCCGCCCAGATGGCACCACGGAGGACTCCCATGCCGGCTCCCCTGCGCCGCCTGCTCGTCGTTGCCGTCGCCGGCCTGCTGGCCGGCTGCACGGTCAGCGCCGCCGGCACGAGCCCGAGCGCGGCCGCTCAAGGGGCTGCGGCGACCGGCGACCCGATCCGGATCGGGGCGGTTTTCCCGATCAGCGGGACAGCCACCAGCCTGGCCCTCGAGGAGCTGCGCGGCGTGCAGCTGGCCGCGGACTTCGTGAATGCCGATGGCGGCGTGGGCGGCCGCCGGATCGTCCTGGACCTGCGCGACCTCGAGTCCGGCGACGAGGCCCCGGCGG
The DNA here is from genome assembly GCA_035308745.1 of Candidatus Limnocylindrales bacterium. Taxonomy (GTDB): domain Bacteria; phylum Chloroflexota; class Limnocylindria; order Limnocylindrales; family CSP1-4; genus Palsa-1033. The sequence continues at coordinate 3,752 of DATGGC010000310.1, forward strand.
CCATGGCCTCGCTGCGGGCCGACGGTGTCACGGCCGTGATCGGCGCGTACTCGTCGGAGCTGTCGATCCCGGCGGCCGCGGCGGCGGACAAGGCCGGACTCGTCTATTGGGAAGCCGGCGCGGTCGCCGACCAGCTGACCGGCCAAGGCCTGCCGCTCGTCTTCCGGGTGGGTGCCAGCAGCACCAACCTGGGCGACAACTCGGCCAACTTCGCCGCGACCCAGCTCGCCCCACGCCTGGGCACCACGGCGGCCGGTGTCCGCCTGGCGATCGTGGCCGCCAACGACGCCTATCCCCAGTCGGTCGCCGCCGCGGCCGCCGCGACGGCCCGGGCGAACGGCAGCCAGATCGTCGACCAGCAGACCTACAACCTGACCTACCCGGACTGGCCCAAGGTGATGGCCGAGCTGGCCGCCGCCAAGCCCTCGGTGATCATCCTGGCCTCGCACATCGACGACGGGGTGGCCTTCCGCAAGGCGATGGTCTCGGCCGGCCTGAAGGTTGCCGCCCTGATCGGCTCGACGATGGCCGAATGCACGCCCGACTTCGCCGGCGAGCTTGGCGCCGACGCGATCGGCGTCTTCGCCTCGGACCGCCCGACCGGCGGCTTCCAGCCGACCGCTCTCGACCCAACGGCCCGCGCCCTCTACGACCGCCTGGCCGCGGCATGGGCGCTCGACAACCCGGTCACGGCGCCGGCCGACGACTACGGCACAGGCCCGGATCCGGCCGCCTCGCCGAGCAGCGGCCCGGTGATCGTCGGCCCGATCGACGAGACGTCAGCCGCCGCGGGCCCGAGCGAGGAGGCCCTGTCGGGCTTTTCGGCCGCCTGGGCGCTCTTCCACGACGTGCTGCCGGGCGCCGCGCCGGCCGGCCTGACGGCGACCAACATCGCGGCGACCGCCCGGGGCCTCGACCTGCCGTCGGGCAGCCTGCCCAACGGGGCCGGCATCCAGTTTTCGAGCGCCGCGACGAGCCTCGGCCAGAACCTGCGGGCCGCGGCGGTGATCTGGCAGTGGCAGGCGGTCCAGAAGTACACCTTCGTCTGGCCGCCGACCTACGCCACGGGCTCGATCCAGTTCGTGCCGCTCAGCCAGTGACCGCCGTTCCGTGATCGCGGCCGACGCTGGCCCGGCGCCGGATCAGGCGTCCGCGTCCGCGGGCCTTCCGGGCCTGGTCCGGCCGGCCTGGATCACGCTGGCGCTGGCGCTCGTTGTCGGTGCTCGCTGGGCCGCGACCGTGGCCGATAGGCCGCCTTATCTCGTGGGCGCGCTCTTCGGGCTTGCGTTGCTGGTGATCGCCCGGGCCGGCGGCATGCGCGTGTCGGTGCCCGCGCCGACCGCCTGGCTGATCGGATTGGTTGGTTCGGTCGTCCTGGTCGCCCTGGCGATCGGCGCCAGCTCGCTGGCTGGCCAGCCCCCGCGCGCCGTGCCGAAGACCGACTTCGCCCTGTGGGCCGTGATCACGATCGTCGTCGCCAGCGCCGAGGAGCTGGTCCTGCGCGGGGCGCTCTTCAACGCGCTGCGGGACTCAACCGGTCTGGTGGTCGCGGTCGTGGTCACAAGCGCCGCCTTCGCCCTGATGCACGTCCCCCTGTACGGCTGGCATGTGGTCCCGCTCGACCTGGGCGTGGGCGTGTTCCTGGCCGGGCTGCGCCTGGCCTCGGGCAGCGTCGCGGCGCCGGCCGTGGCCCACGTCGTCGCCGACCTCGCCACATGGTGGCTCTGAGGCCCAAACGGGGCGGGGCGACCGCGGGCTATCCTGCGGCCATGGTCACATCGACGAGCGTGGACTCAGCGACTGGCGCAGCGTTCCTTCACGCGATCAGCACGACGCTGCCGTCGGTCAGCGTGCTGACCGACGCACTCGACCTCGAGTCGTACCGGCGCGACGAAACCGCCTACCTCGAGCCACCGCCACCGCTCGCCGTCGCCCTGCCGACGACGACCGCGGAAGTCGCCGGGCTCGTGCGTCTCGCGGCTGAACACCGTGTCCCGATCGTTCCCCGCGGCGCCGGGAGCGGCCTCTCAGGCGGCGCGATCTCGGTCG
>DATGGC010000311.1:0-3252 GCA_035308745.1 Candidatus Limnocylindrales bacterium
CGCTGGCTCTGCGTGGCGTCGGCTTCCGGCCGGCTCCGGCCAGCGAGCTGCTCCAGCGCAACCTGCTGATCTATGGCCTCGGCGGGATCGTCGCCCCGTTCATCGGGATCAAGGCGATCGACCTGCTCGTGACCGCCCTCCATCTGGCATAGGAAGCCATCCGATGCGAACCTTCGTCACCCAGCAGCTCCGTCCGGCGATCCTCCTCCTGGTCCTGCTGACCCTGATCACGGGCGTCGCCTACCCGGGCATCGTGACTGCGATCGGGCAGGTCGCCTTCCCCTCGCAGGCCAATGGCTCGTTCATCACGGTGAACGGCGCCGAGGTCGGCTCCAGCCTGATCGGCCAGGCCTTCGACCAGCCCAAGTACTTCTGGGGCCGGCCCTCCGACGCCGGCGCCACGGCCAGCAACCCGGCCGGCTATGACGGAACCTCGAGCGCCGGCTCCAACCTCGGTCCGACGAGCAAGGCCCTGATCGACCGGATCACGGCCTCGGTCGACCAGCTCCGCCAGGCCAATGGCAACGCGCCGATCCCGGTCGACCTGGTGACCACCTCGGCGTCCGGTCTGGATCCGGACATCAGCCCGGCCGCGGCCGACTACCAGGTCGCCCGGGTGGCGGCCGCCCGGGGCATGACCCCCGATGCCGTCCGGGCCGTCGTCGCCCGGCACACGACCCAGCCCTTGCTCGGCTTCCTGGGCGAGCCGGTGGTCAACGTCCTCGAGCTCAACCTGGACCTCGACGGCCTGCTGGCCACGAAGTGATGGACGAACCGACCCGATGAGCGAGGATCGCGGCAACCGGCCAACCGGCGAGGAGATGCTCGCCCGGGTGTCGGCCGAGGCCCAGGTTGACGAGGGCCGGCCCGAGCGGGGCCGGCTGCGCCTGTACCTGGGCATGGCGCCCGGGGTGGGCAAGACGTATCGGATGCTCGAGGAAGGCCATCGCCGGCTCGAACGGGGCACCGACATCGTCGTCGGCTTCGTCGAGGTCCACGGGCGGCCGCGGACCGCAGCGCTCCTGGACGGGCTCGAGATCCTGCCCCGCGTCCAGGTGGCCTACCAGGGCGTCCAGGTCGAGGAGATGGACACCGCCGCGATCGTCGCCCGCCACCCCGAGGTGGTCCTGATCGATGAGCTGGCCCACACCAACGTGCCCGGCTCGGCCAACGAGAAGCGCTGGCAGGATGTCGAGCTGATTCGCGATGCCGGGATCGACGTGATCAGCACGTGCAATGTCCAGCACCTCGAATCGGTCGCCGACGCGGTGGCCACGATCGTCGGCGCGCCGGTCAACGAGCGCCTGCCCGACGAGGTGGTCGACACGGCCGACGAGGTCGAGCTCGTCGACATGAGCCCCCATGCGCTCCGCCAGCGGATCCGCCACGGCAACGTCTACCCGCCCGATCGCGCCCGGGTCGCCCTCGATCGCTTCTTCACCGAGCCCAACCTGACAGCCCTGCGCGAGCTGTCGCTGCGCTTCGTCACCCGGGCGGTCGACGACCAGCTCGAGGAGATCGTCAGCGAGCAGGGCCTGGGCCGGCTCCGGCCGGTCAGCGAGCGGGTCCTCGTCCTGGTCGACGAGCGGCCGATCAGCCGCCGCGCGCTGCGGCGCGGGGCCATGCTCGCCACGGCGCTGGGTGCCGGCCTGAGCGCCGCCGTGATCGTCACGCCATCGGTCGAGCGCCTGCCGTTCGACCGCGCCCGCGACCTCCAGGAGCACCTCGACTACGCCGCCGATCTCGGGGCCCAGGTCGTCCAGCACCGGGCCCGCGACGTCGTGTCCGGCCTGGTCGAGCTGGGCAAGGGGCTGCGGGTCACCCACGTCGTGATGGGCCGCGAGTCACGCCGGGGCATCGCCCGTCGACTGGGGCCCGACCTGAGCGAACAGCTCCTGGATTCGCTGCCGGAGATCGAGGTCCACCTCGTCGGCGAGGGCGTCGCCAAGCCCTAGGCGCCGTCAGGCGGCGACGCCCCGCAGGTAGCGATAGACGAGCGCGGCCGCGCAGGATCCGCAGATCGGAGCGGCGAGGTAGATCCAGATGCTCGCGAGCTGGCCCGATACGAGCGCGGGTCCAAGTGACCGGGCAGGGTTCATCGACGCTCCACTGATCGGACCACCGACCAGCGAGCCGAGGGCCACGGTCGCGCCGATCGCCAGGGCCGCCGCGTTGCCCACCGCCCGTTCGTCGGTCGCGACGGCCGTGATGACCAGCATCAGGAAGAACGTCAGCACGAGCTCCCAGGCAAATGCCTGGAAGTCGGAGCCATGCGGCTGGGTGATGCCCAGGTTGCTCACCGGTCCCAGGGTCAGGCGCAGGACGAGGGCCGCACTTGTCGCGCCCAGGACCTGTGCCCCCGCGTAGGTCAGCGCCCGACGCCAGGGCAGATGTCCGCCGATCGAGAACCCGATCGACACCGCCGGGTTGAAATGGGCGCCCGAGATGTGGCCCAGGCCGTAGACCATGACCCCGATCGCCAGCCCGAACGCGAGGGCGACCACCGTCGCCGGCAGACCCTCGGCAATCGCGCCACAACCGAAGAAGACGAGGGCGAAGGTCCCGATGAGCTCGGCCAGGTGCGCCCTCAATCGGAGATCGCGGCGCGTTGCGGTCGGCCCGCAGCGCGCAGGGCCACCTCGATGAACGGCCGCAGCCGAGCCGCGACCTCGACCTGGGTCTGCCGGAACGCCGCCAGCTTGTCCGCATCCGAGCCTTCGACTTCGGCTGGGTCGTCGAGGCCCCAGTGGAGCGAGTTGGATGACCCCGGGAAGACCGGGCACGTCGCCCGGGCCCGGTCGCAGACGGTGATCACGTAGTCGAACTGCTGGTCGAGGAACTCGCCGATCACCTTGCTTCGAGCGTGGCTCCAGTCGATCCCGAGCTCGGCCAGGACCTGGATCGCCAGTGGGTTGACCCGGGTAGCCTCGGTGCCGGCCGAGTAGACCTCGAAGTCGTCGCCGCCGTAGCGACGCAGGAGGGCCTCGGCGATCTGGCTGCGCGCCGAGTTGTGGGTGCACACGAACAGGACCCGGATCGGGGCAGCGGGCACGGGACGCTCCTTCTGGCTCGCGCGGCCCGCCGCCGCGATGGTCATCTCGAGGTCGAGCAGCTCGCCTTCGAGCCGGTCGAGGTCCGCTCGCTGACGCTCGATCGCCGCGCGCTGACCGGCGAGGATCGGGGCCAGGTCGAGATCGACCGACCCCCGCTCGACGCACAGGCGCGCCAGCCGCCCGGCGTCCTGGGGCCCGA
>DATGGC010000312.1:0-5281 GCA_035308745.1 Candidatus Limnocylindrales bacterium
GACCCACCAGGAGCGCCAGCCGCGCTGCGATCTCCTCCCTGGGCCGCAGCGTGCGCAGGGCGTAGATATCGCGGATCTGCGAGTCGCCACCGGGCACGAACCGCCGGGCGAAGCGGTCGCCGCCGCGGAACGTGAGGTAGAGGACCCCGGCCGAGGCAAGGCCCAGCGGCAGGTGCCACCAGCGCGGGCCGAGGCGGCGCGACTGTGCCGACGTCAGGAGGGCGAAGCTGCCCAGTCCGACACCCGTCCAGGTCATCCGGCTCCAGAACCGGTCGCGGGGCCCGTTGAACGTGGCGCTGAAGGCCGCGATCGCGCCGCCCAGCCCAACGACCAGCGGCAGCGACCCAGGCCCCCCGCGATCAGCCATCCAGCTCAGCCATGGAGCGGCACGGCCGACAGCAGGATCCCGGCGACCAGCAGCGCCCCGAAGGTCATGTGCAGGCGCGCGGTCTGGACGTCGATCATCGCGATCGCCCGCTGCTGGCCGGTGGCACCCAGCTCGGCCGCCCGGATCACCTGGGCCAGGAAGGGCAGCGAGACGATCGCGATCAGCGTCTGGGGCGGCAGCCAGCCGATCGCCACGGTCAGCCCGAGGGCCATGTACGCACCCAGGACGAGCGCGACGTAGAAGTAGTGCGCCCGCTCCCGGCCGATCCGGGCCGACAGGGTCGAGATCCCGGCGCGGCTGTCCTCGCTGATGTCGCGCCACTCGTTGCCGTCGAGGATCGCCGTCACCAGCAGGCCGACCGGGATCGAGGCCGCGAGCGCGGTCGCGCTCCAGGTGCCGGTCACCGCGAAGAACGTGCCAACGACCATCAGCGGGCCCATCAGCAGGAAGACCAGCGGGACGCCCAGCGCGTGGTACTTGTACTCGAACGGGGGAGCCGTGTAGAAGTAGCCGCCCAGGACGCCGGCCAGGCCGAGCCCGACGATCGCCGGACCGCGCAGGGCGATCAGGTAGACGCCAACGGTCACCGCGAGGGCGAACGCCACGAACGCGGCGATGAACGCCTGGTGCTCGGTCAGCCGGGCCTTGAGCAGGGCGTGGCTGGCCCGCGGCGAGGTGATCGTGTCGATGCCCTTTCGGACGTCGTAGATCTCGTTGACGATGTTCGTGCCCGAGTGGAGCAGGACGCCGCCGAGGAGGGCGGCCAGGAACGGCAGCCAGCTGAAGTCGTGGTCGACCGCGGCGAGGGCGCCGCCGGTCAGGACCGGGATCACCGACGCGGTATACGCAAACGGCCGAAGGATCTCCCAGACGGCCCCGATCCGACGGTAGGCGCGATCTCCAAGGGCAAGGCGCCGATCATCGGCGAGCCCGACGGCGCCAGGCCCCGCCACGACGCCTTTGGCCTCGGGTTCGGTCGCGGACTCGAGCCCCGCCGAGGCCGTGATCCCGGCCGGGACGCTCACCTCGGGCGCCAGGCGGGCCTTCGCCCGGCTCGTCGCGGGCTCCGGCAGGCCGGCGTACAGCGCCGCTGCGGCGACCAGCTCGTTGATCTGGCGGTCTTCCTGGAGGACCGGCTGGAGGAGCGGCAGCCCAAGGCCGGCTTCGGCGTGGAAGGCCATCGCCTTGGCCGCGACATCCTCGCGGGTTCCGCACAGCATGTAGGCGTCCAACAGCTCGTCGGGGATCAGGGCACCGGCGCCGTGGTAGTCCTCGGCCCGCCAGGCGGCCGCAATCCGGTCGCGCAGCTCGGGCTCGAAGCCGGCCCGCTTGAGCGACACGTCGCCCAGGACCGACATCATGTAGATCACGAATGGCTCGCGCTTCGCCCGATTGAGCGCCTCACGGCGGGTCGAGTCGACCAGCGACAGGAGGTAGCCCTCGGTCTCGATCTCACCTGGATCGCGCCCGGCCTCGATGGCCGCCGCGGACAGGCGCTCGAGGATGCCCCGTAGCGAGGCGATCGATTCGGCCGGCCGGGACAAATAGCCATCGGCCTTCTGTCCGGCTAGGGTCACGAACTCGCGCCGGTAGGCGGCGATATGGATCGGGATCCGGTGGGTGGGCGGGAACATCGGCTGGATCGGCGGCAGGCCCGGCGTGGCCGAGGGCAGCCGCTCCCCGCGCCACAGCAGGCGCAGGGTGTCGATCGCCTTCGAGACGTCCTCCAGCGCGGTGTCCGGCGCGTAGGGGATGCCCATCTGCTTGAGGCGCAGCGGGAGGCCGGTGCCCAGGGCCATCACGATCCGGCCGGGCAGGATCTCGTCGAGGGCCGAGCCGGTCATGGCCAGGACGACCGGGTGGCGGGTGTTGGGATTGACCGCGCCGAGGGCGACCCGGAAGCCGGCGTCGCCCGACTCGCCGTCCAGCTCCAGGGCCCGGGCGATGCCCGTCACGAAGGTGATTGCGTCGCGCTCGAAGTACGAGTCGTGGACCCAGATCGAATCGAGCCCGGCGTCACGGGCCTGGCGCGCCCAGCCGACGACGTCGCCGATGTCATCGCGGGCGGCGAGCCCAAGGCCGATCGGGCGAGCGAGGCTGGACATGGTTGGTGCTTCCTTCGGAGCTGGTGCGTGTGGCAATCGTAGCCGGTTTGATCGTCATTGGCTACTTCGCGCTAGCGAGTAATTTGGATCGCCGTTCGCAACGGATCCGCCCGCGGAGGCGGGTCGCTTGCGTGCGACAATCGCGCCAATGTCGATCGACGATCGGTTCGACGATCTGGCCGCCAGCCTCGATGGCTTCTATCGGACGTGGGCGGCGTACCTCGGCCTCGAGCTGGGGCTCTTCCGCCGGATTCGGGCGGCGGCGCCCTCCGGGCTGACGTCGGCCGGGCTGGCGACCCAGGCCGGCTGCCAGCCGGAGGTGATCGACACGTGGGTCCGCCTCGCCCATGCCGTCGACCTGATCGAGTTCGATGGCGAGCGAGTCACGATCGACGAGGACATCGCCGCGGTCCTGCTGGATGACCAGCGGCCCGAATACCTCGGCGGCCAGTTCGTCTCGACCGTGGTCAGCAGCCTCGATCACGAAGGCCTGGTCGAGTTCGCCCGGACCGGGCGTCGGATGGAGATCCGGCCACCGCGCTATCACCGGGCGATCGAGGCGCTCACGGCCCAGGACATCGCCGTCTTCTTCCAGGAGGGCTTGTCCGCCCTGCCCGACCTCGCCGCGAGCCTGGCCGGCGGCGGCCGGGTCCTCGACGTCCACTGCGGCGGCGGCAAGTGGTTGATCGCGATCGCGACACGCTTCCCGGAAACGAGGCTGGTCGGCGTCGAGCTCGAGCCCGATTCGCTGACCCGGGCGTCGCTCCACGTCCAGGACGCGGGGCTCGGCGACCGGATCACGATCGAAGGACGGCCCGGCGAGGACCTGCCCTGGCCGGGCGAGTTCGACCTGGTCTACTTCCAAGACGCGATCCACGACGTTGCCGACCCGGTGGCCTCACTCCGAGCGGCGTGGGCCTGCGTCCGGCCCGGCGGAAGGCTGGTCGTCCTCGACTGGTGCTTGCCCGAGTCGATCGAGGAGTCGCGCTCGCTCCACGGGGCGATGATGTGGGGGATCCAGCTCGACCAACTCTTCCAGGGCACCCGGCTGTGGGACCACGCTGGGTTTGCGAACCTGTTCGTGGAGGCGGGCATCGGCGCCCCGGGCATCGTGGACCTGCCCTCCGGCGCGACGATCTTCATCGCCCAGCGGAGCTGAGGCGTCGCGGGGGTGCGGCCGAGGTCGCGATATACGTTGCCTGTTGGGTTGGTGGCGCTGTTGATCAGCCTGAACGGCTGCCAGGAGGGCGGGCAAGCTCCGGACTCGGGCATCGTCCAGATCCGGAACATGACCAGCTCTGTCATCGACGTGACCATCACGGAGCCGTATTCCGGCACCGAGCACCACGGAATCCCGCCCTTCAAGCCGGGCGACTGCGCCTCCGCCTTCGGGACAGCGCCAGGCGCGGTTGAAGTGTCGGTTGCCGGACCACGCTTGACCGGTGGGCAATCGTTCGGCACGACGATTTCGGCTGACGGGCAGAGCTGGATATCCGTCATCGTCGAAGCCTCGGGCACCGCCTTTGGTCATGACGAGCTTCAGCCCCAGGGCTCGTGCACGGCGGAGCAACAGGTGCTGCCGCCGGCCGGGTATTGAGTCGTTCGAGCGCCGTGGTCGACTGGTTCAGGGCAAGGTCCGGCCCCCGGTGAGGGCTTCTTGGCCTCCTAGGCCTGGTCGATTCTTCGTGCATGGTCGCCGTGAGCGTAGGCGGCGGTTCTAGCCCGGCTGCCGTGGTTTGAAGTTCCCGATCAGGCCCTCGTTCACGCACGGCCCTGTCCTGGAAGCGTGGCGGGAAGGGCTCGAATGGTCTGGATCGTGGCCTTAAGGCATTCCTTCTGCTCATAGTGACCATGGACCAAGAATCGCGGGGCGCCAGACCACGCCTGGGCACGCCCAATCGAATCCTTGAGAAGGGCAATGCTTGGTGCATCAGCATTCCGGGGATTGTGGAGTCGTAGGGACCTGTATCGATAGCCACGGGATGCTCGACTGGCGCGATGCGTGGCCCGGGCGCGCACAAGGGGGCCGGGCTTTGGGGCCGGGCCGACCGGGAAGAGCCGGTCGGCGGCCGTTGAGCCGGGCCTTCCCCTCGGAATGCTCATGCAGCGAGCGTCGGGAGGCGTGGCCGCGCGCCGTATCCTTCGAGGCCCATGGCGCACGATCAGATTGGCATCGATTGGACGGATTCCGGCTTCCAGGCGCTTCTCGATCCGCTCGGGGTCTCGTTCATCGGCGGCGCGGTCCAGCTGCCGTTTGACTTGGGATCACGCGGACGGGCCGAGGTTGCTGCGATCGGTTGGGCGACGGTCGAGCTCGATCGAGCCGCCGCGCAACTCAGCGCGGAGCTCGGCACGACGTTCGAACCCGCGATCCGCGATGCGCTGCTCGGGGCCACGGTCCGCCGCTCGACCGGCACCGAACCGCCGATCCTGATCGAAGAGCCGGACACCGAGGGCCGCCTCTCGGGCGCGCTCGCGAAACACGGGGAGGGCCCGATCGCGCTCTACCTGCGCCTGGCGCACCTGGACCAGCTCCCGAGCCAGCTCTCCATCCGGGCCGGCAACGGCCCGCTCGGCCCGGCTCGGCTGGTCCTCAACGGCCCGCCGTGGGGCCCCTTCCTGATCCTGGTCGGGCCAGCGGGTCCGGCGACGGGCAACGCCGACCGGGTACCATCGCAGCAATGATCGAAACCGACGTCGCCCTGCGTCCCGCGACCGTGGCCGACGCGCCCCGAATCGCGGCGCTCTTCACCGACGAAGGCTACCCGGCAGGTGCGAGCGCGATCGA